>CAILKC010000358.1 GCA_903834675.1 uncultured Victivallales bacterium
ACCGGCGGGTCATTGCGCGGGTTCACCGTCACGTTGATGATGATCGTGTCCGTGCCGCCATAGGGATCCGCCACCTGCACCACGAAGCTGTCCGGGCCGTTCCCGTTCTCTGTCGGAGTGTAGGTGAACGTCGTTGGCGCTGGTCCCGTGCCGCTGACGGTGGCCGTGCCATTCGCCGGGCCGCTCGTCTTCGACCAGGTCAGCACGTCACCGCCGACATCCGTGGCCCTCACGGTCGGCGCGCTCCACGGCGTCGGCACGCCGTCCTCATCCATCGTCACCGCGACGCTGGCCCCCGGCGCGATGACCGGCGCCGCATTCGTGACCGTGATGGTGGTGGCCGCCGTGCCGGTAAGCCCGAACTCGTCGGTCACCCGCAGGCGCAAGGCGGTCGCCGAGCCCACGGGCAACCCCGACAGCGCAGTCCAAGGCAGCGCCGGAGTGACCCCGCTGTACTCCCACGTGCCGTCGTCGCGGAGGTCCCATGCGTAGGTCTCGACCGAGTCGCCGCAGGCCGCATCGGGATCGGTTGAGCCCGAGCCATCAAGCGTCAGCTCGGAGCCCTGGCTGACCGTGTACGGGCCGCCAGCCGCCGCGACCGGGGCCTGGTTCGGCACAGAGGCCGAGGCGCCCGGCCCCAGGGCAGTTTCCACCCTGTCGCTGTTCCGTGCCTTCGCCGCAAAGGTATAGGAGGTGACGCTGCACAGGCCCGTCACCGTCGTGGAACCCCAGTCGGCGGCAGTCTGCCAGGCCGCCGCGGCGCCAAGGCTGCCGTTCGGCTGCACCCAGGTGTTTCCCCCCACGGCCGGGGTGAGGCTGAAGGCGTACTCCGTCCCGGCCGGATTGCCGTCGCCGCCCGCGCGGGCAACCGCGAAGGTGGCCGGGGTGGGATGGCTTACCAGCGGCGCCAGCGGCGTGGCGGCCAAAGTGCGGAAGTTGCTCTCGGCGCCATAGGTCGGCCCGGCGGCGGTCGTGGCGTAGGCGCGGACGACGTAGGCCGTGTTGGGCGTCAAGCCCGACAGAGTGCTGTCGAAAGCACCCAAACCGGCACCGTCATGCGTCAGGCTGTCCGCCGGGGTGGGCGAGCCAGCGGTGTTCCAGCAGACGCCCCGCTGCGTCACGGCGCTGCCGCCTTCACTGACGACCACGCCGCCGCAGTGGGCGCCGACGGCCTGAATGTCCGACAGCGCACTCGTGGTCACCGTGGGCGGGGTCAGCGCCCAGTCCCAGGTGATCGAGGAAGCGGTCGAGCCCGTCACCTCAGCGAGAACGAGTGCCCCGGTCGTCAGGGCGCTGCCGCTGGCGGGGACGCTGCCAGAGCCGGTCCAGCCGACAGGATCGTGGGTGGGCGAAGCGTCGACGACCGTGCAGGTGACCGTCGCGCCCCAGGCATAGGTGTGGCTACCCACGCCGGGCGTCGGGGTCGCGTGGGCGCTGACCACCTCCAACGTGTAGTCGCGAAAATCTGCCGGCGCGGCCTCCGACACCACCACCTGCGAGCCCGCCCAGGCAGCCCCGCTTGCCAGCAGTGCGGCCAGCCAGCCCAACCCTAATGTCCGCCGCGCCCTGGTCTTGCTCTCGGTCATGGTCGAACTCCTGCCTTGATCCGTTCTGTGGACAAACCCTTACTGACCGGAAACCACGGCGCCGAGCCGGAAGCCGTTGCGGCGGAATCCGAAGTCCGGAGTAGCCCAGTTGCGAGCGGCGGCGCGGCAGCCTGCGGCGTCATCGTCCCAACGGCCGCCGCGAAGCACGCGGTTCGGGCCCCCGTCAGGACCGGGCGGGTCCGACACCGTGCCCGGAGGATACATTGCGAGCCGGTCCAGACACCACTCACAGACGTTGCCATGCATGTCGTACAGCCCCCAGGCGTTCGGCAGGTACGTACCCGCCGCCGCCGTGCCATTCGCCAGGTCGCAGTCCGGGAGGGACTCCGCGCCACCGTTGCCGCCGTAGCGGCCCACCAGGGCCAGGTTGGCATCCTGCCAGACAGCGGTCAGGTCTGTCCCGTTGTTCAGCGCCGTGCGAGTGCCGGCCCGGCAGGCGTACTCCCACTGCGACTCGGTGGGCAGATCGAGGGTCGTCAGGCCGGTCTTCTGCCGAAGCTTCCCCATGAACGAGCCCGCGTCCACCGCGCTGCTGGCCGGCCAGCCAGCCCCCGACGAAGAGCCCCGGATGTCGTCGTACGAAACCTGTTCCACCGGCCGGGCGGCGCGGACGCTCTCATTATTGAAGTAGCTCGGCCAGGTGCCCATCACCAGGTTCCACTGCGTCTGCGTGATCTCGAACACGCCGATGTAGAAGTCCTGCGTCAGGATCACCTCGTGCTGGGTCTCGAGGTCGCTGACGCGCCCCAGTTCGCCGGCCGGGCTGCCCATGGTGAAGGAGGGGTTGGTCTTGGGCAGGCGCCGCAACACCAGCTTGGTGGTCTTGTGCTCCGCCGTCCAGCCTCCCGCCGGGGGGGCCCACAGATACGCCACCGGGTAGCTCTCGGCCGCCGAACCAGCGCCCAGGTCGATCACCAGATAGACCGGGTCCGTAGCCGTGATCTCGGCCCGCAACTGCGCCGTGTGCTGGCCATTCCAGTCCGCGCCGCCGTCCCAGACCACCGCCTTGCCGACGCCGGCGCTGATCCCCGCTCCCAGGTCGCCGCTCAGGCTCGCGCACGGCACGGCCCAGCTCACGCCGTCGTCGGCCGAGAGGCGGATGCCAATCTCGACCGGCTGAGCAACGCCCAGGTCGTAGACGATGTCCACCAACTTCGTGCCGGGCCGTTGTGCGACCCTCACATTCGACACCCCCGGGTCGGCGGCCCAGGCCAACCCCAGCGCCAGCCAGCCGCTCAGAAAACAAGCTGCCCGTGCATGCATGGCGACTCTCTCCGTAGGTATCTCAGGGGCTCAACCGTCGTGCGCTGTGTGGTAGGATATGCGTATCCCGCCAAAGTGCAACTGCGGCCCCAACGCCCCCAGGGACGGGTTCGCGGTATCCCCTGTGGCCCATTATGGCAGCGTCCTGGCGACGCGGCAGCCGAGGTGGCCGCTCTGGTACGACGGGGGGCGCCAGAAGTTGCGGTAGGCAGAACGGCAGGATTCCGCGTAGTAGTTCCATCCCCCACCTCGTTGGACGCGCTCCCGGCCCCAGTCAGGACCGCGCGGGTCCGTCACCGTGTCCGGGTACGTCCCTCCCCAGTCCAGACACCACTCCCAGACGTTGCCATGCATATCGTACAGCCCCCATTCATTCGGCTGGTACGAACCCGCCGCCGCCGTAGCATTTTCCAGCCCGACCCCTTGGCCGGAATCGGTGCCGCTGTTGGACCAGTAGCGGCCAACCAGGTTCATGTTGTCATCCCGGTCGATTGAGGTCAGGTCCGTCCCGTTGTTCAGCGCCGTGCGAGTGCCGGCCCGGCAGGCGTACTCCCACTGCGCCTCGGTGGGCAGATCGAGGGTCGTCAGGCCGGTCTTTTGACGAAGCCGACCCATGAACGAGCCCGCGTCCACCTCGCTGCTGGTCGGCCAGCCAGCTCCCGACGAAGATCCCCGGATGTCGTCGTACGAAACCCGCTCCACCGGCCGGGCGGCGCGGACGCTCTCATTGTTGAAGAAGCTCGGCCAGGTGCCCATCACCAGGTTCCACTGCGTCTGCGTGATCTCGAACACCCCGATATAGAAGTCCTGCATCAGGATCACCTCGTGCTGGGTCTCATCGTCTTGGCGCCCCAGTTCGTCGGCCGGGCTGCCCATGGTGAAGGAGGGGTTAGTCTTGGGCAGGCGCCGCAACACCAGCTTGGTGGTCTTGTGCTCCGCGGTCCAGCCTCCCGCCGGGGTGGCCCAGAGATACGCCACCGGGTAACTCTCGGCAGCCGAACCGGCGGTCAGGTCGATCACCAGATAGACCGGGGCCGTGGCCGTGGCCGTGATCTCGACCCGCAACTGCGCCGTGTGCTGGCCATTCCAGTCCGCGCCGCCGTCCCAGACCACCGCCTTGCCGACGCCGGCGCTGATCCCCGCTCCCAGGTCACCGCTCAGGCTCGCGCTGGGCACGGCCCAGCTCACGCCGTTGTCGGCCGAGAGGCGCATGCCGATCCCGACCGGCTCCGCGGCGGCCAGGTCGTAGCCGATCTCCACCAACTTCGTGCCGGCCCGTTGGGCGATCCTCACATTCGACACCACCGGGTCGGCGGCCCAGGCCACCCCCAGCGCCAGCCAGCCGCTCAGAAAACAAGCTACCCGTGCATGCATGGCGACTCTCTCCGTAGGTATCTCAGGGGCTCAACCGTCGTGCGCGGCGTGTTAGGATAGGCGTATCCCGCCAAAGTGCAACCGCGGCCCCAACGCCCGGGCGCAGGTCAGTTCCGTGGGTGGTGACACCTCAGGTCCTGGGGTTCAGGAAACGGCGAGACGGCAAGACGGGGAAACGGCGACTGGAGGAGACGTACAGGGAGACTGGCGGAGAGGAAAACAGGGTTCAGGGACAGCCAAGCCCCCGGCTGGGGCCGGACAGACCGGAATGAGACGTACCGACGCGGGTCCCATTCCGCTCCGGCCGGGACGAGCCGGATCGCCTGGATGGCGGCCCTGCGTGGCCGCCGCGGCGCCGACGCAGCGGCGCCCTCCAACGCCCTTAGTCT
>CAILKC010000359.1 GCA_903834675.1 uncultured Victivallales bacterium
CGCCCCCCCGCTGCCTCCAGCCGTAATATTGCGCCACCAGATGCGCCCAGGAGGGCATCTTGCGCTTGCAGACCAGCAGTTCGCCGAAACCCATCAGCGGATCGCCCAGCAGCAACTCGCGCTTGAGCAGCCGCACGCTCGCGTAGTGGACCAGCCAGGCTTCCGGCGTCACGGGTGCGGCGCTAGCCAGCGCACCCAATGCCTTCGGAAGCTCTACGCTCCGGTCCGCCGCCACCTGTCCAGCACGCGCCAGGTGATCCACGGAGGCCCGGCGGTAGGCCTGCTCCGAACCGTCGAGGCGGTCTTCGCACCACCACTCCTCGGCCACCAGCGCCAGCAGCGCTGGCTCGGTCTCCGGCGAGAGCCGCGCCCCAACCGCCTGCACCTCCCGTACAAACGCGGGGGCAATAGGCACTGCCTCCGGAACCGCCACACCAGCGACAGACGCCACCTTGCCAGCTCCCTCCTGTTCGTAGAACCAGCCGCCCTCGCCTTGGCGCTTCTTGCCCGCAAAGGCGGCCGATGCCTGGTAGCGCTCGCCGCCGGCGTAGGTGACCGCCGGATCCCAGCCGGTCGTGTCGCAGCCGATCCCGCCCCGCTTATGCACCACGAAGCGCAGCGCGTCGCCCTTCTTCACCTCCAACTCGAGGGCATGCTCCTTGCCCTTGCCGTCCGCGCCATCGAGTTCCGCACGCCACACCTCCCGGTCGTTGACGCGGATCATGGCCCGCACGCCGTCGCCGCTGAGATGAAGTTTGAAAACCCGGCCCTCGACCACGACGTTGCCGTCGTGCGGACAGACGAACCGCCGCACGCTGGGCGTCTGCTCGCCCGGGTGGTGCCAGTCGCGTCCCACGCGCGTCCAGTCCGAACCGGTCCAGAAGGTCGAGCGGTACCACTCCTCATCGGAGTATTGGAGCGGCCGGTACTCGGTCTTCGGTTCCTGCGCCAGCGCCGCCGAGACTAGGCTAGCGGCGATAATCCACATGTTCGTCTTCATTGTTTTTTCTCGCTTGTGTTAGGCAACCTGTAATCCTCAGCGTCCGCGTTGGCATGAAACGGCCCCGGCCGGATGACAGTCGGCGCGGTTTTCAGACGTGGCTTGATCGCCAGCCAGTCGGAACCTTGGAACTGGGGATCTTCCTCGGTCCGGATGTCATCGTCCGAAAGATACGTACACATCGTATCAACCCAGAGGATCAGGCGCAACAGACTATACGGATCGACCTTTACCTTGTGGTGCTTGCCGCTCGACGCCAGCTCCACCAGCTTGCTCGTGTACGAAAGCCGCGTCATGGGTTCCGGCGTGCGGTATGCGGCCGGGTCGAACTGTCCATAGTTCTCGACCTTCAGCGTTCCGGCCAAATCATACCCCGGAATGTTCTCCGGAACCGCATTAGTCCGCCCCCAGCCGGGCCTGCCAATCAGCGTGGTATATGGCTCATACCCGCGCAGCGTCAGATCGAGTTTCTTGCGAGCCTTTCCATCGCCCTGATGGCACTTGCCGCAATACCGGTCCAGCACCGGTTGTACGTCCTTCAGATAACTCACCGACGTGCCGAAGCGCGCCGTGTGCGCAGCTTTCTGAGTGTCCGCCTGCGCCGTCGCTTTTTCACCGTCCTCCATGACTTGAGCGAGTGTTTTGCATCCCTCGGGTGCAACACTGAAACCGGTAGCGTAGGCCCACGGCACGGGCGTGATCACGTCGGCCACCCTCGGGACTGCTTTTGCTCGGGCAGCGCCCATTTGCTGCTCGTGGCAGCCCAGGCAACCACGGGTTTCCCCTGGCATGATATTAACGAAGCTGCGCATGGTCTGGAGCGCCCGGTGCTGATCGTCCAAAAGCTGGAAGTGGAGTGCTACGCCG
>CAILKC010000360.1 GCA_903834675.1 uncultured Victivallales bacterium
AAAACCGGGTACAGGGTCAGCCACGCCCCCGGCTGGTGCCGGACCTCCCGGAATGAGCCGTGCCGGCGCGGGTCCCATGCCGCTCCGGCCGGTACGCGCCGGATCGCCTGGAGGGCGGCCCTGCGTCGCCGCCGCGGCGCCGACGCAGCGGCGCCCTCCAACCCCCCTCGTCCGCCGCGGCGGACGAAGGGCGGAATGGGAAGCGCCTGGTGTCCTACGAGGTTGCGGCAAGTCTCATCCAAGCAAACCCCGGCGCGGCCAGCGCGGCCTACTCCGCGATCAGGCCGAACTTACGGGCCCGATAGCGCAGGGTGTCCCGGTGCAGCCCGACCAAGGCGCTGGCACGGGTGATGTTGCCCTCGGAACGCAGCAGCGCCTGGCGGATCAATTCACGCTCGACCGATTCGAGGCTGAGCCCCTCCGCTGGCAGTTGGATGGCCGCTGGCGGCAGGGCCTCGGGACTGAGGGCCGGACGAGCGACGTCCAGATCCATGCCGCGAATCTCCGGCGGCAGATGGTCTACCAAGATCGTGTCGCAGGTCTCCACCACCATGATCCGCTCCAACACGTTCTTCAGTTGCCTGGCGTTGCCCGGCCAGGAGTAGCGGCAGAGCAGACTCATGGCCCCAGCCGAAACCGACTTCACCGCCGCTTCCAGTTCGCGGTTCAACTGCGCCACAAAGTGCGCCACCAGCGGCGGAATGTCCTCGCGGCGATCACGCAGCGGCGGGACCACCACCGGGATCACATTCAGCCGGTAGAATAAGTCCTTGCGCAGTGAACCCTCCGCCACCGCCCTCGCCAAATCGGCGTTGGTGGCGGCGATGATACGGACCTCGATCGCAATGTCAGCCGTGCCGCCGACGCGCCGGAAGTTCCGCTGCTCAATGACGCGCAGCAGCTTGGCCTGGAGGGTCAAATCCATGTCACCGATCTCGTCGAGAAGAATGGTCCCGCGATGCGCCAGTTCAAACAGCCCCTTCTTCTGCCCCTTGGCGTCGGTGAAGGCGCCCGTCTCGTGACCAAACAGCTCGCTTTCCAGAAGACCGCAGGGAACTGCCGCACAATTCACCGTGATGAACGGCCCCGGCGCGTCGGAGCCCGCGTGAATGGCCCCGGCGATGACCTCCTTGCCGGTGCCGCTCTCGCCCTGGATGAGCACCGTCGAGACGCGGCTGGCCGTGATGCGCCGGATCTGCTCCCGAATGCGCCGACTGGCGCTGCTGGTGCCGATAAAGCGCTGCACGTGGCCCGCCGCGTCGTCGTCGTCCCGGCCGTGGCTCAGCAACGGCGCAATGGCCCGCAACACCGCCGCCTCGATGGCGTTCAGATTGATCGGCTTGCAGAGGTAGTCGAAGGCTCCCCGTTGGAGACATTCCAGGGTCACAGCCTCACGGTCTTCGGCCGTCAGCATGATGACCTTGAGCGCCGGCTTTAGCTCGAGCAGCCGACTCAGCGCCTCCATTCCCCCCATCCCCGCGAAGCCGATGTCAAGCAAGACTAGGTCGTAATGACCCGCGGCCACCTTCGCCAGCGCCTCCTCGGCCGAGTCCGCTTCGTCAAGGATCAGATTCGCGTGCTCGGACAGGCGCTCCTTGGCCGCCCACCGCGCCAGTTGATCATCATCCGCCACGAGGATGCTGCAGCGCTTCCTGGTCATCGCGGCTGCCCCTCCCCCGCGATCCCGTGTGCCGCCGTCCCGGAGAGCGGCCCTCCCGGCGGCAGCACCCCTGACCGAGTAGGCTGGGGTGGCACTCCCCCGCGGTGCTCGAAGGAGCAGGCCACGTGGGTCGCCTGCAGACTGGCTTTCTCGGCCTCGGAGAGCTTGCCAATGGCCTCATAGCGCTCCCCCATGTCCAGCCGCCGGATGTCGCGCAGAACCGCGGCCGGGCAGAACTCGCCGATCCCCAAGGGGCAGTGGCAGGCCAGGCCGAACAGGTAGGCGTCGACGGCCGAACTTCGGCGATCACTGATGCCGGGCTGGACTCCCGTCGGCGCCGGCAGCAGCCCGTCCTCCTGGGTGACCGGAAGCAGAACCTCGAAGCAGGCGCTGGTTCCCGTGGTCCGCAGCAGACGGATCGTGCCGTGGTTCTGCGTCACCAGCATCCGGCTCGTCGCGAGCCCCAGCCCATGGCCCCCTTTCTTGGTCGTGAAAAACGGTTCGAACAACCGAGCCGCTACCGCGTCGCTGACCCCAGGGCCACTGTCCGTCACCCGAATGGCAATCAGATTTGACTCGCGTTGCCAGGTCATAGACACGCTCACCTCGCCCCCGGCGCCGGCCGCCTCGATCGCGTTGAGCAGCAAGTTCAGGCAAACCTGCTGCATCTGCTCCCCATCCACCAGCGTCTTGGGCAGAGCCGCGTCGACCCTCTTCAACAGCCGCACCTTGTGCTTCTCGGCATCGGCGCGCAGTAAGGCCAGGGTCCGCTCCAGGATGTCGGCCAGATCGCAGAGGCGGAAGTGGGGGCTGTGCGGGCAGGCGTAGGAAAGCATGTCCGTGGCAATCGCGACCACGCGGCCAATCTGGGCCTGAATCTGGGCCAGCACCGCGCCGGTTTGCGCCTCGCGGCTGTGGGCCTGGAGCACCTCCAGCGCCGAGAGCACCCCGTGCAGCGGCGCCTTGATCTCATGCGCCAGGCCCGAGGCCAACTGGCCGACGCTCGCCAGACGATCCGCCTGGACAATCTGGGTCTCATGCAGCAACTGCAACTCCCGGTTCTTCTCGTGCAGCGCCGCCAACATCGCGTTGATGCTGGCGGCCAGACGGCCAAACTCGTCCTCCACCAGCACCTCGCAATGGACGTTCAAATCTCCGCCCCGAATGCGGGTGATGGCAACCATGAGCTGGGACAAGGGACGCTGGACCACCACCCAGATCACCACCAGCACCGTCGCCAGGATGACCAGCATGCCGACCAGTTCGTAGTACTCCAGCATGCGTCGGCCAGGATAGGCCGCCAGCGAGAGGTCGCGACCCGGTGGGTCGATGACCACGGCGGCCAGAAACGCCAGGGCCGGGTTGTCAATCCCCCGACACGCCTCCGAGTGCAGCGCCGCCGTGGCCCGCATTCCCCCCGCGCCGCCCTGCGTGCCGAGGGCCGACGCCGGAGCAAGCGTCGAGCCGACCTCCTCCGGATCCGATGACGAAACTACCTTCCAGGACGGATCTACAAGGGCTATCCGGCGCGCGCCCGAGACTGTCTGCAACTCCCGCAGGAACAGGTCAAGCCCCGCCGCCCCGCCCCCGCTGAGTTGACGATGGACCGCGGCCGCCACCACGCGGGCCTGGGTCCGCAATTCGTCGCCCAGCCGGGCCGCCGCCACCTTCTTCATGAGGTACGCATCAAGGGCAACCGTACCCCACACGCACGCCAGAAGCGCGATCACGATCTTGGCGGTGATGCGCTGGTGAAGAGCCAGGAAAGCCTTGCGGATGAGTGTGAGCATGGGGCAACCGCAACGAGGACCGATCGCCTTACCGTAGCAATGCCTTGACAGAAATCACCGAACGGCTACCTGTCTCCGCTCCGCGTCCGCCCCCCCCCCCGCGCGGTCGTCTCAACAGAAGCAAGCCGACGATGACCCAGATGGAGTTATTTCAGCCTGGGCCGTAGCCTTCTGGGAACAATGGAAAAGAAGATACCGCCAAGACCGGGGAACTGCAAGAAAGACTGCCGGTCCGGCGTAACCCCTCAGAATCTGTGAAAAAATCGGGGGCGAAGGCGGAATCGGTATCGGAGTCGTGCCTGGATGAACCACGTAAAGTGGCTTGTGGACGGCGGCGCGGGCATTCCTTCACAGCTTCTCAGGAACCCGGTTTGAGCGTGGCGCGTCCCCGTTTGTAGTACCTCCTTCAGGCAGAATCCCTCGTCTCGGAGACGGACCTCCGTCGCCCGAACCCGGCTGAAGCTGGTACTGCAAACCTGGCGACCCACCTGAGTAGTTACGGTCTCAGAAACTGGGTTTCCCTCGAGCCATGACCCTCGCCCGCATTTTCTCACACCTTCTGAGACTTTAGCTTATTCCGGCACGCGCTCTTGGGATTCGCGGCTTGGGCGGATATAGATATGCGGTCTCCGCCGTATCCTCTGGAGCCGTATCCTCTGGAGTCGGCGGTCTCCGCCGTATCCTCTGGAGCCGTATCCTCTGGAGTCGGCGGTCTCCGCCGTATCCTCTGGAGCCGTATCCTCTGGAGTCGGCGGTCTCCGCCGTATCCTCTGGAGCCGTATCCTCTGGAGCCGGCGGTCT
>CAILKC010000361.1 GCA_903834675.1 uncultured Victivallales bacterium
CACCCCCAGCCGCGGAAGTCGCGGGTTCGCCTCTGCCTCTTCAGCCCCGAAGGGGCGTAATCCCTCAGCCCAGGGTACCGCCCTGGGTACCGGGCATACCCCAGATTCTCAGCCCTGCAGGGGCGCCATAGCTGGCCGCGCGGTGCCCATGGACTGTCGGTATGCCGCCCCTACAGGGCTCAATCTCTTTTTGGATTCCATTCCCAGGGCGGTGCCCTGGGCTGATGAATGGCCGCGCTTTCAGCGCTCCGCGGCGTCTGGCCTTCGCGACACGTCCCGCCGGAAGTCTCCCCCAAGAGTCAAGGGACCCGTTCTGCTCGTCGGACGCGGAGACGATCGAAACGAGAACTCCTACGGAACTGACCTACGCCCCACCGCTCCAGATGCCGTTGCATGGCCATGTCTGGTCGCCTATATTTCTGGGTTCTCCAACGCGACGGACCACCACCGAGGGAAAGGACGTACCGCCAATGAACCCACTTGCACAGGACCTCAATAGCGCCATTGCCGCGGTCAACCCGCATGTCCTGGAGATGCTGTCGTCCCTGGGTCGCGAACTGTACTTCCCCAAGGGTATCCTGACCCAGTCTGCCGAGGCCAAGCAACTGGCAAAGCGCTACAACGCCACCATCGGCACCGCCATGGAAGACGGCGTGGCGATGAACCTGCCCAGCGTCATGGCGCACATCGGGGACGTGTCAGCCAACAACGCTCTGCTCTACGCCCCCTCGCCAGGGTTGCAGCCCCTGCGGGACGAATGGACCAAGAAGCTCCTGGTCGACAATCCCGATCTGAAGGGCGTGGGCATGAGCGTGCCGGTGGTGACCACCGGGCTGACGCATGGCCTGAGCGTGGTCGCCGACCTCTTCATGGAGGCCGACGACATCCTGCTCCTTCCCGACATGATGTGGGAAAACTACAACCTCATCTTCGCGTTGCGGCGTCAGGTGCAGATTCGCCAGTACAACGGGCTGCGGGACGGCGGCCTGGACCTTGACGCCTTTCGCCAGGCGCTCACGGCAGCCTGTGCCGAGAAGAAGAAGGTGGCGGTGCTGCTGAACTTCCCCAATAATCCGACCGGTTACTCCGCCACCGAGGCCGAGGGACAGGCCCTGGCGGCGGCCCTGACCGACGCTGCCGCGGGCGGCACCGATGTCGTCGTGCTCATCGACGACGCCTACTACGGCCTCTTCTTCGACGAGCGCATTATGAAACAGTCGATCTTCAGCAAGCTGGCGGCGGCCCACCCACGGCTTCTAGCCATCAAGGCAGACGCCGCCACCAAGGAAGTCTACGTCTGGGGCCTACGGGTGGGCTTCCTGACCTTTGGCGTTGCCGGAGCGCCGTCCCAGAGCCCACTCTACGCGGCCCTTGAAAAGAAGGCGGCGGGCTGCATCCGTAGCGTCATCAGCAACAGCTCCCAGCTCTCGCAGCAGATCGTCCTCGAGGCCCTGCGCAGCCCAGACTTCTACGCCCAGCGCGCGGGGAAGGTGGCGCTGATGCGGGCGCGGGCCCTGCGGGTCAAGGAGGTGCTGGCTGATCCGAAGTATGCCGAAGCCTGGACCGCGTATCCTTTCAATAGCGGCTACTTCATGTGCATCCGCCTCAAACGGGTCAATGCCGAGACCCTGCGTCTGCATCTGCTGAAGGAGTATGGCGTGGGCACGATCGCCAACAACGACACCGATCTGCGCATCGCCTTCAGTTGCCTTGAGGTGGAGCAGATTCAGGACGTGTTTGACCTGCTGTTGCAGGGCTGGCACGACCTGGCCAAGCAGGCGCCGGCTTCCGCCTGAGGCTCGGGCAGAACCCCGAGACCGGCGCAATCCTTGCGGGAGAGGCTCTGGCAGAACCCCAAAACGGCTTGCGAGGCCGCCTCGCCCTCCACGGTTATGCCGCCGCCTCGGCGCCTTCCAACTGGAGGGCGAGACGCCGACAAGCCGAGGGTTCTGAAAGCGCCTCGGAGCTTGCGGGATTCTGCCAGAGCCTTTGTTGTCTTCGCGTCTAGGGGGCAAAGGCGAGCGGGGGCTCACGCCTTAGCACCAGCGCGGTGCGCGTCGGCAGATACAGCCTCAAGCGCTCGTGCCGTACCCCGCCCGCACGGTGGGTTACGGTCGTGTAGACCTGCCCCGCCCGAAGCCGCGCAAACCCGCCAAACTCAGGCTGGTCGGTATCCAGTACCTGCGTATAGGCGCCCGGCAGTACTTCCACTTCGTAGTCCGAATAAGACTGCGTCGGATGTAGGTTCAGGAAGAAGTAACACCCCGCGCGTTCAAAGGCCAGGATGCGGTCTGCCTCGCTGCTGTAAAGCGCCTGCGGCCGGGCCCGCCAGATCAGGCCAGTCTCCTCGAGAAAGGCGAGCAGGGCCGCATCGAACGCCGCCAGGCAACCGTAGCGGAGCCGCCCGTCATCGCGCAGAGACCACTGCCGGCGCGCGTGCCGCAGAGACCACTGGTTGCCTTCCCGCGGAAAGTCGATCCACTCGGGGTGACCGAACTCGTTGCCCATGAAGTTCAGGTACCCATGCCCGGCCGTAGCCGCGGTCGCCAGCCGGATGATCTTGTGCAGCGCCATGCCGCGGTCCACGGTCAGGCTCGGGCTGCCGCGGTGCATCGCATCGTACATGCCCTCCCGGATCAGGCGGAAGATGAGGGTCTGACCGCCGACGATGGCCTGGTCGTGGCATTCGGCATAGCTGATCGTGCGCTCATCCCGACGCTGGTTCGTCAACTCGTGCCACATCTGCGCCAGGGACCAGGCCTCGTCGGGCTGGTCGAGCAGGCGGAACCACAGGTCGGTGACTCCCATCGCCAAGCGGTAGTCGAAACCCAATCCCCCGTCACTCCGCGGGACCGCCAACCCCGGCATGCCACTGACATCTTCGGCGATCGTCGTAGCGTCCGGCCGCACGCAATGGATGACCTCGTTGGCCAGGGTCAGGTACGCCAGCGCGTCCTCATCCACCTGGTCGCCGAAGTACTCGGCGTAGTTGCTGAACGACCGTCCCAGCCCATGATGGAGGTACAGCATGCTGGTCACTCCGTCAAAGCGGAACCCGTCAACCCGGAACTCATCAAGCCAGAAGCGGCAGTTGGACAGCAGAAAGTGCAGAACCTCGGGCTTGGCATAGTCGAAACAGCACGACCCCCAGGCCGCGTGCTCGCCGCGCGGACCGGCGTGGAAATACTGCGTCGCGGTGCCGTCAAACCGGGCCAGCCCCTCGGTCTCATTGCGCACCGTGTGGCTATGCACCAAGTCGACGATCACTCGCAACCCCAGCCCGTGTGCCGCATCGATCAGGCCTTTCAGTTCATCCGGCGTACCGAAACGGCTCGAGGCGGCAAAGTAGCTCGAGACGTGGTATCCGAACGAGCCGTAGTACGGGTGTTCGAGTACCGCCATCAACTGGATGGTGTTGTAGCCGGCGGCGCGGATGCGGGGCAGCACCTGCGTCTGGAACTCGTGGTAGGTGCCGACGCGGGCGTCCTCCAGAGCCATGCCGACATGGCTCTCGTAGATCAGCATCGCGGCGGGTGCTGGCGGCGACGCCTGCCGCCAGGCATACGGACTCTCGGGCTCCCATACCTGGGCGTTGAAAAT
Organism: uncultured Victivallales bacterium; assembly: GCA_903834675.1. The sequence goes on from CAILKC010000361.1 coordinate 3,601, forward strand.
GCCGGTATGCGGGTCTTGCACAACCCGCCGCGCATAGGCCGGGATGCGATCCCCCTGCCCACCATCCCAATGCAGGCGCAGCCGGTACAACGAGCCGTGGCCGAATGAGTCCGCCGCGAAACGTCCCTCCCACTGCCCGTCGGCGAGGCGCCGCAGGCGCAGCGAGTCCGTTTCCTGCCAGTTGGCCCGGTCGCAGACAATGGCGGCCGCGGTGGCGTTAGGCGCCCACTCTCGAAAAACCCAGCCGACGCCGTCCCGGTGCAGGCCGAAGTACTCATGGCCGCTGGCAAAGTCAAGCAGCGACTGCCGGCCGCCGGTCAGGCGTTGCGCCAAGGCCTCCGCCTGCCTGCCACGACGCCGTAGAACCGGCCCGTAAGGCCGCAGCCAGTCGTCTTCAGCCAGGCTCCTGGGGATATTCGGGATGAACCCGGATAACATGCCGTCCTCCTCGTCGGCGCACCCTCAAGCGAGCCACGGATCTGGCGCAGGCTAATTCACCAGGGGCCGTTTGAGCATGCGCTCGTAGACATCGATATAGGCGCGAGCCGTGACGTCATGCGTAAAGCGCGAACGGGCCTCCCTCATGACCCGCCCCACCTGCGCATCCTTGATCTCGTCCGGCAGACGGTGGAAGGCGATCGCCTGCTCCACCGCCCAGCGCAGTCCCTGCGCCCCGTAATGCTCAAACACAAAGCCGTTGCCTTGGTTCGCGGCCGGGTCCAGGTGGGCGACCGTGTCCCGCAACCCCCCCGTACAGTGAACCACCGGCAGCGTCCCGTAGATGGGACCGATCATCTGCGGCAGCCCACACGGCTCGAAGCGTGATGGCATCAACACAAAATCGGCGGCGGCGTACGCCAGCCTCGACAGGTCCTCGTCGAAGTCGCACACCGCAACCCGGTCATACAGGTTATGGCGCTCGACCACCTCATGGAAGTGTCGCTGAAACGACCCGTTCGCCACCACCACCACCTGCAAGCCGAGCTGCGAATGGGTCGACACCGTGTCGTACAGGATATCGGTCAGCAACTGGCAGCCTTTCTGCACCGGATCAAGCCGGGACGGCCAGAAGAACACGGGGGCCGCGCCATCCACGCGCAGCCCCAGACGTTCCTGCAACACCTCTTTGTTTCGCCGTTTGGCCACCGCCTGGTCATCTGGACCATAGCGCACAGCCAAGGCCGGATCCTGCACCGGATCATAGTCCGGATCCGGCGCATTCAGGATGCCGACGGCGCAGCCGGAGTGGTACTTGGCCCCCATTTCCCGACGGATGGGATCCGCCACGAAATGATGTCGGCCCTCGACGACTTCTTGCAGAAAGGAGGGGCTCACGGTGTTGATAAAATGGGCCGAGAAGATGCCGCTGGTGAGAAGGTCGACCGGGTTGGTGGAGCGCGTCTCTTCATAGGCGACCGGTTGCCGGTCGTAGTAAAGATACGGCCAGAAGTCGGCCGCATCGATGCCGCTGCTTTCAATCCGCTCCAAGGTGAGTTTCTGCGTGTGAATGTTATGCACCGTGAACAGGCAGGGGATGTTGAGCCGCCGCGACATGGCCGGAATCAGCCCCGTCATCCAGTCGTTGCAATGCACCAGATCGGGGTCCACCCGCGGCAGGATGTTGTTGATCACCTCGCGCTGGAAGGCGAGACTGACTTGAATGCCATCCTCGATGTAGTTCCCGTAGACCCGGTCGCGGTAGTAGAACACCCGGTCCTGCGCCAGATGAATGCGCTGGTTCGACAGATTCGTCAGGTAGATACGCAACTCGTCGCTGATCAGCCGGTCCACATCCACATGGAACATGCGCCGGTAGTGCGGCAGGGCCACGTGGACGTCGGCGCCCAAGTGGTAAAGGGCTGATACCAGCGAGGCCGAAACATCGGCCAACCCACCCGCCTTGGCGCGCATCTGGTGGGCCATGTTGCCCATACCTGCCGGCAGGTAAGTGATCTCTGGAGTCACCACCAGAACCCGAGGCTTGCGCCGACCACTCCGCAACTGGATTCGGGCCGTCATCAGAGCCTCCTCCCATTCCGCGCTTGACCACAAAACCACCCCGCCACCGGCCTTAGCCCCGGCCGACGGTACCCTCGCTGCCCGGCTCCTGAGACCGCGCGCAGCCGTCCAGACCCGTGGATCAAGACACCTGGACCACGCTGTTCAGGGTGCCCAGTGCGTTCACCACAAAATTCGGATTGGCCGGGTCCACCGTCCACTCGCCGTTGACCACGAACTTGTACTCGTAGCTTCCTGGGGTCAACATGCAGGTAGCGGCGAACACGCCCACGCCAGCCGTATCGACCAGCGGCTTCGCGGCCGGATCCCAGGCGTTGAACGACGCCGCCAGAAAGACACTCGATCCGGGGGCACAACGCAGTTCGAACGTCACCTTCTTCTTCCCGCCGGTGACGGCTCTGACGGCCTTCTTTGCTGCCATACGAGATCACTCCTCTTGCTTGCCGCACGGGCGCGCCTCAGCTCATGCGGATACCAGCTTCAGCCAGCGGCGGCGCAGGCCGCAGCGAACCCCAGTTCAGCCGCTCCTATGACACCACCGAGCCCCCGGACGTTTCATCGCGCAGTGCCGTAAGCACACGCAACAACTCCGCCACCCCCCACGCCTGCGCCCCGCAGCCGCGCTGCGGGTGGGGGGCATCGCCGTCGACAATCTCAGGAAGGTGTCCGAGGCAACCCGCTTCGAGCACTGGCGCCAGGCTGTACAGCAATTGCCGTGCTACCGGCCGAGCCGAGGTCCCATACGCCAGCACCAGGGCCTCCGCAAACGAGGGGAACAGCCAGCTCCAAGCCGTCCCGTTGTGGTAGGCGGGTTTCCGCCTCGTATCCTCGTCGCCCTCGTACCGCCCCCAGAACGGCCGCGCTGGATCATTCAGCAACTGCCCATGGTGCCGGATCTCCAGCGGGTAGGTCACGGGCTGGTCTGCCAGGCTGCGGATACCTCCCGGCACCAACAGCGGCCAACAGGCCTCCACGGTCTGCCGGGCTGCGTCACCCTCGATCAAGCCCAGGGTGACCGCCAGCAGTTGGTTCGGCCGACAGGCATCGTCCGCCCGCGCCTCTCGAGCGCTTACCCCCGGCGCAGCGTGCAGGCAATCGCTCAGCCCGCGGCCTGCCGTCCTGGAGTACAGCCCCACAACCGCCGCGCGCACCTTGGCGGCAAGCTCTCCCCACGGCTTTCCCGGCACGCGCAACTCGGCCAGAAGTGCCAGGGCACGAAACCATAACGCCTGAATCTCAATCGGATAGCCCTGACGCGGACTCCCGGCCGGATGGTTGGTATCCATCCAGGTGAAGTGCGCCGGGCTGAACACCAGCCCCGTCTCGGGATCAACCCCCATCCCATTGGGCGTCCCCGCCAGAACGGACGTGGCCAGATCGGCAAGAACGCGGCGTAACGTCCGTCCGCCGCAGTCCATCTCCAGCAGGCTGTGCTCCCCGCTGACCCGCAGGTAGTCCGCCACCGCGGTGAACAACCAGAGCGGCGCGTCGGACGTCTCCCGATCACTGGCGTCATCTCCACGGATCATGTTCGGCAGCGTGCCGCGATCCTCGAAGCGGGCAAACTGGCCGATGATCTCCCGCGCCTCCGGGGTCATGCCGACCGCGATGATGCCGCGCAGGCAGATCAACGTATCCCGCCCCCAGTCGAGGAACCACGGATAGCCGGCGATGACCGTGCGCGAGGCCCCACGCCTGACCACGAATTGGCGCAGAGCTCGGCGAGCCGCCTCGTCCAGAGGCAGGTCCGCTGCACTGTCTATAGCCTCCACCGGCCACCTCGCCTCAGCCTCGCCGCAGGAGGCCGTCAGAACCGCCGATGCGCCCCCCACGAGTACGCCGCGGAAGTAGCCCGGACTGAACAGATCGCCAGCCGCGCTTAGCCCCCGCGAAGCCTCCACCGGATGCGGCACCAAGTACTGCCACTCGGGCTCCAGCACGAACTCGCCCGGCGCCATGCGGCAGGTGAGCCCGTACCCCGGCGACGGGCTGAAACGAAACCCGTCAGGCGTGGGCTGTACCGCCTGGCGGAAGCCGTGCTCCGGGCCCCGGAAAGCCTGCGTTATCTCGTGGCAGGAACGGTCCTCGACGTCGGGTCGGACGATCAGCGTCACCGGACTATCGTCGCCCAGCGCCTCCGCCACGCCCGCCGCAGGCTGTCGCTCGAAGTGCAGCCGGACGGTGTTTCCCGAGGCCGCCATCTCAAGCATGATGCGCAGAGGAATCTGACGGCCCATGCCGACCGGCACATGGAAGTCCCAGCACACCCGGTTGCGCAGATCGGTCGAGAACCCGATCTGGCAGCCGCTGCCGATCTCCTGCGAGTAGTCTCGGCATACGATCCAGGCCCGACAGCGAGTCAGCAGCACGCGCCGGTCTACCGGATGGTCTGAGTGCAGGTTGGCGGCCAGAAGCGCCTCGTACTGGCTGCGCAGTTCGCCCCAGCGACCGCGCACCATGGCCATGGCCCCCAGCGCGTCGGCACACAGCGCCGTCAGATCTTCTGCCACCAGCCGCGCCGCATCCGCCCGCAGGCGCACGCGGGGCGCTGGCCCGGACGGCAGCGCCAACAGCCCTGAATGCACCTTGCTTAACGGGCGGCCAAAGACTCGCAGCACAAGCTCGCAACGCACCGGCTGCGCTCGGTCCGGCAGTGGCAGCACCATGCCGAATTGCCCGGACTGCGGCCACGGCAGCGACCGGCCCCGCTGCAGGCAGCGCTCGCTCTCATGCACCTCGAAGACAAAGGGGAGGTCCGCCTGCACCAGTAGAATGTGCCCAGGAGGTACCATCACCTCACGGCGTTCGTCACGGCCCAGTTGCCAACGCAGCAGCGGCACATATCCCGGCTGCGGCTGTAAGCGTGTCACGCAGCCCAGCGGGTCCTGACGCAGGTGGTCGCCCAGCCGGTCGGCCGCGGCAGGCTCGATATCGCCAAGACCTTGCCAGAGCGCCCATAGGTCCAGAGCCAGAGCCTTAAACTGCTGTCGCAACACGGCTTCGGGCGTCCCCATAGCCGACCTGACCGGACCCGCCGACGCCTCGCCGACAGCCACCTGCCGCCGCCGGGGCTCCAGGCAGATCACCGTCTGCGGACCCAGGCGGCACTGCGCCCGCCCGGCAGCCGAACCCACCTCCACCTCGCGCCCGGAGACGAGGTCGAAGACCTGCCGGTCGGAAACGTGCCAGGCGTTCGTCGGCCAACTGATCTCCCGCGTTTCCTGGTCATGGAGGTTGGCTAGAACGAGTACCGGCGGCCCTTCGGCCGGATGTCGCAGAAACCCGACCGAGTCCCTCGGCAGCGTGTCCACCGCCTCCACCAACACCCTAGCGCGAAAGGCGGGATGATCCCGCAGAACCCCCAGAAGGCGCCGCAGGTCCTCCACCTGGTTCTCACGGGCACCCCAGTTCAGCGGGCTCGCCCCATGCACATCCACCTTCGCCTCGGCAAACCACTCCACCCCGTTCGTGATGCCGAACGCCCCATCGTGCGACAGCAGGGCACAGAGCGCACAGCGAAACTGCGCGAAACGCCTGGACGTGGCCGCCAGCCTTTCGTTGTCGTGCGTCTCGGCAAAGTGGGCCAGGGTGCCCTTCTCCCGGCTGAGCCGCGCGCTGAGGGCCAGGCAGGTACGGATGTCGACGGCTGACAGACTCTGAAACAGCTCCGAGTAGGCCCAATCCAACCCCCCGTCTGCCAGCAGTGCTTCCGTTACCGCCTGCGGGCCGCCTAAGCCTTCCAGCAGGAACACTGTGTCCGGAAACTCGTCACGTACCTTGGCGGTGATGTAGCGCCAGGCCGCCAACGGCACCATGTAGCCGGCGTCACAGCGGAACCCGTCAACCCCCTTTCGGCACCAGTGCAGAAATACCTCGGCCATGTACCGACACAGTTCCCCGTGCCCGAAATCAAGCTTGCAGAGATCCTCCCATACCACCCCCCAGGCCCCGGGGCTCACATAGGAACCATCCGGATGCAGACAAAACCACTCGGGATGGTGCAACTGCAGCCAGGAGGCCCACCCTGTGTGATTCGCGGGCAGGTCCAGAAACAGGTAGCCATTCCGGGCATGCACCGCGTCCAGTAACTCTTCAAACTGCGCCATCGGCGTCGCCTTGCGGTCGAACTCCGCCATCCCGGGATCCACCCCAAAAAAGTCACAGGCGGCGAACGGACTGCCAAAGCGGCCCAGGCGCGCGAAGGTGGTCGGCACCGGGTGTACAGGCAGCAGTTGCACGATGCGGAACCCCATCTGACCCATGATCACGTCCAAGTGCCGAACCAGATCTCTGAAGGTGCCCGACGGCGGGATCGCCGCATAGCCGCGAGAGCCGAGAAGCTCGGCGGCATGCACCTCTCCGGCAGACGGCAGTGTTCCCCGCAGCGCCGGCCCGAACTGGCGCGTAAACGCCGTGTAGATGCTGTTGTCGCAGAGAGTGTGCGCCGGCAGAACCTTGACCCGCAGGTTCTCTCCCGAGGGCCATAGGGGCGCGCCAGCGGTCGGGGCAAAGAAGGCCTTGGCCTCAAACGCGCCCACCTCCAGCATCGGCAGGCGCAGCCGATACCTCCCGGGGGCGCTGCAAACCATCTGGAGGTCATGCCAGTCCCGCGCCAGCAGAGGCCGTTGCCGCTCCGTGTGCTCAATCACCTCCCGGCGACGGACTGCGGCGCGTCCGAAGTTCGTGCGCAGCCAAGCCGTGCCATCCGCGGGTGTATCAACCTCGAGGCGCACCTCCAGAAGGTCGCCGCGACGAAGCACAACCGAGGCGCCACACGTGGGCTGCTGGGACACCATCATCAGACGCACTCCTGAAGTTCCCGTAAGTATACTGCCTTCAGCCGCAAGCCGCCCACGCGGACGGTATCCTCCCTGGCCAGCCCCGATGGCGCCGCGCCCTGCCGCCATGTATGGTGCAATCCGTATACAGAAGGCGCCGCCAGGGTCGGCGCACGATCAAGCCCCGCCGTCAACCCGGGAACGGCCCGGCCCCCAGGACCCTTTTGGAGAGGTGGCGCTATGCGTGGTCTTGACCCCCAGCGTGAGCAGGCATTCTTCTCCCTCTTCTCCCGCTACTACGACCTGGAGCACAACACCGCTCGCCGCTACGAGCCGACCGAGTATACGCTTGAGCGCATGCTCCCCCTGGCTGCCGCAATAGGCCATCCCGAGAAGCACCTGAAGGTCCTCCACGTGGCCGGCACCAAGGGCAAGGGATCGACCTGTCACTTCACCGCCGCCCTGCTCGCCTCAGCCGGACGCTCCTGCGGCCTGTTTGCCAGCCCGCACCTGGTCACCGTCCGGGAACGCTTCCTGCTCAATGGTAAGCTTATCGACTACGACCTGCTTTTGCAGCATGCCGCCGCCTGCGAAGAGGAGCTTCGCCGGCGGGACCTGACCCCGACGCTGTTTGAAATCATGACCCTGCTGGCACTGCGCATTTTCGTCGCTGCCGGCTGCGAGTACGCCGTCCTTGAAGCCGGCATCGGCGGGCGCCTGGACGCCACCAACTATGTCGCCCATCCCGTCGCTTGCGCCATCACCCCCGTCAGCCTCGACCATATGGAACTACTCGGCAGCACGGTCGAGGCCATTGCCGCGGAAAAGGCCGGCATCATCAAGCCGGGTGTCCCCCTGGTGCTTGCCGCCCAGCCTTTCCCCGGGGCCGAGCGGGTGGTCCGCCAGCGGGCGGCTGCCCTCGGCGCGACCGTCCACGAACCGGCTCCCGACCGTGACGTCCAGCCCTTTGATCCCGCTGCCAGCCTGGTGCCCTTCCTGCGCCAGAACCTGGGCGTCGCCCTGGCTCTTTGCCGCGCCGCCGACGTCATTCCCGACCCCTCGCGCTTCGTCAGGCCCGAACTGCGAGCCCGCTGCGAGGTCATTTGCACCGCCCCTCTCGTCGTGCTTGACGCGGCCCATAACGCGGACTCCGCGCGCCGCCTGGTCGAGGCCCTGCGCCAACGCTGGCCAACCACCCGCTGGACCCTGGTGCTGGGGGTCGTGAAGGGCAAGGACACCGCTGGGATCATCCGCGAACTGGCGGCGCTGAACGCTCACTTCGTCCTCACCCGGCCGCACACGATGCGCGAGTCGGACCTGGTCGGCCTCGAGACCCAGGCACGGGCCGCCGGCCTCGAGGTGGAGGTCATCCCCGACCTGCAGCACCCCGCCCAACTTGGCCAGGCCGACGCACTCGTCTTCACCGGCTCGTTCTTTACCGCGCTTATCGGCGAGAAACTTTTCGGCGAAAAGTAACTACTCAGAAGCTGTGAAGAAAGGCGCGCGCCGCTGTCCTCCGGCCGCTTTCCTCGGTTTTGCCAGGCACGACTCCGATACCGATTCCGACCCCGATTCTTTCACAGTTTCCCAGGTTACACCTCAGGTGTATTTCCCTGCCCCAACGGGGCTGTGGCTCAGAGCCCAGGGTTGCGGCCATGGTGCCGCTACCCTGGGTCACCTGTGCTCATGGCCTCCTACCCCAACGGGGTTGCGTCATGGCACCATCCATCCTTAGTGCATCGGCCGAAAAAGAACGCGGCCGGACTGGCAACCCAGCCCGGCCGCACACCTTCACCCGGCCCCGTAGCGCCTTCCCTCGGCGCCGAGACCTGCACGCCCTGCGACCTACTTCTTGGCCTCAGGCGCCACCGGCATTGCCGCCGGCATTGCCGCCGGGGCCGCATCCTTGATGCTCAGGAGTTCAATCTCGAACTTCAGCACGCAGTCCGGCCCGATCTCGCGGCCCTTACCGTTGGGACCGTACGCCAACTCGGCGGGAAGCACCACCTCCCACTTCGACCCCACCGGCATCAACTGCAGCGCTTCCTGCCAGCCCTTGATGACCTGCTTGAGCGGAAAGACGGCGGGCATGTCACGCTTGTAAGAGCTGTCGAACTCGGTGCCATTCAGGAGCGTGCCGCGGTAGTGGACTTCCACTGTATCGGTCAGCGCCGGCTTCTTGCCGTCGCCGTTCTTGATGGCCTTGTACTGCATGCCGCTCGCGGTGACCGACCAGCCCTCTGCCTTCTTGTTGGCATCCAGGAACGCCTGGCCTTCCTTCTTGTTGTTTTCCCCCTGGGCCTGCCGTACCGCGGTGACTTTCTCGCGCATCCGAGTGCTGAACTCCTGCATGATCTCCTGAGCCTTCTCCGGAGCGATGCTAGCGGGTTTCTTGGCGATGGCTTCGCGCATGGCCGCGATCAGCACCTCAAGGTTCAGTTCGTTGGCCAGTTCCTCGCCCGCGAGCGAGTCACCTATCTGCCGTCCGATCAGGTAGCTGACCTGATCGACGGGGGTCTTGAGGGCAGGCTCTTGGGCGGCGCAGTACCCGGCGACCATCAGGCCGGCCATGGCACCCATCAGACTCGTGCGGCTGATCTTCATTGACAGTCCTTCTGATTGGCGTTTGGGCAGCGACACTCCCCGGTATGGGGCGCGCATCCGGACAAAGTATAAGGGCTGAACTGCGGAATGCTCGCCTCCATCCGCCGCGCCACGGAAAAAGAAACGAGCCGGGGCAGGGGGCAGAACTCTACTCCGCCGTCCGCCCGTACGGCGAAATCTCGCGCAGGCGGCGAATGATAGGCGGCAGTTTCTCGATAATGACGTCCATCTCGGCCAGGGTGTTGTAGCGCGACAGGCTGAAACGAATACTGCCGTGAGCCGCCGTGTAGGGCACTCCCATGGCCCGCAGCACATGCGAGGGCTCAAGCGAGCCCGAGGTGCAGGCCGAGCCTGACGACGCCGCGATGCCATGTTGGTCCAGCAGCAGCAGGATCGACTCTCCCTCGATGAACTCGAAGCTGATGTTGGTCGTGTTGGGCAGCCGCCCCTCCGGGTTGCCGTTCACTCGCGCGTTCGGACAGCCCGACAGCAGCCCCCTTTCCAAGTGGTCCCGCATGGCGGCCACCCGCGTGTTTTCCTCCCCCAGGTGGGCCGCCGCCAACTCGGCGGCTTTGCCGAGGGCGATGATACCGGCCACATTCTCGGTCCCCGCCCGCAGGCCGAACTCCTGGTGACCACCGATCATAAACTGGCTGAACGGCGTGCCCTGCCGTACGTATAGCGCCCCGATCCCTTTGGGTGCGTGCAACTTGTGCCCACTCAGAGAAAGGAAGTCGATCCGGGTCTTGGACAGGTCGATCGGAACCTTGCCCACCGCCTGAACCGCGTCAGTGTGGAACAGCGCCCCGTGCTGGTGCGCAATCTCGGCCAGCTTCACCACCGGGTAGATGTTGCCGGTCTCGTTGTTGGCCCACATCACCGACACAATGGCCGTCTCCTCGTCAATCATCTTCTCCAGCGCGTCAAAACACAGCTTGCCCTTCGCCGTGACGGGCACATACTCAACGTGATAGCCTTTCTGCTGCAAGGTCTTGCATAGTCCGAGGACGGCAGGATGCTCGATTTTCGTGGTGACAATCTTGCGTCGCGTGGGGAGGCTGTCGATGGCGCTCAGGATGGCGGCATTGTCAGATTCGGTCCCGCAACTGGTGAAGATCACCTCGCCTGGCGTTGCCCCCAGGAGCGCCGCCACCTGTTGCCGCGCTGCATCGAGAGGCCTGCGAACCTGCCCGCCAAAGGTGTGCATGCTGGAGGCGTTGCCGTAGTAGTCCGTCAGGAACGGCATCATCTCCCGCAACACGTCCTCAGCCACCCGCGTAGTGGCATTGTTATCGACATAAATGACGTCTTTGCGCATGGGTGCTAACCTCTTCAGCCTGCCACCACCGTCAAGGACGGCGATACTTCTTCACGTAACCGCGCTTCTACCCAGCGCTTCAGTGTCGTTTGGGCTCCCGGGCAGCCCGCGCAGGCGCCCTTAAGCTGAACCACGACGCGGTCGCCGTCGATGTCGATCAGCTCCAAGTCCCCGCCGTCGGCCTGCAGGCCGGGCCGGAGTTCGTCGTTGATGAGCTGCTGGATCTTCATCATCTTCTGCAGGTTCGTCAGCGCCTTTGGCGGCGGCGGAGCCTGTGTCGGCGCCGCCGTGGCGGCCACCGCAGCCGCGATGGCGGCGGCTCCCGCGACGTCATCGACGATCGCCTGGATGTCTTTCTTGCAGCCGCCGCACCCCCCACCCGCCTTACAGTAGTGCGTCACCTGAGCCACCGTCTTTAAGCCGTTGGCGGCAATGATCTCCCGAATGTGACGCTCGGTGACGCTGAAGCAGTAACACACCACGCGATCAACCCCATCCGGGTCATACGTCCCGTGATCGCGGTCGTGACCCGAGGTCGCCTTGCCGTCCCCTTCGCCCCGCAAGTGCGCCAAGGCCGCCTGCAAGGCTTCCATTCCCATAACCGAACAGTGCATCTTCTCTTCGGGCAGACTGCCCAGGTACTCGGCAATGTCGTCATTGGTCACCGTCTCGGCTTCGGCAATCGCCTTGCCCTTGACCAACTCCGTCAGCGCCGAGGCGCTGGCGATGGCGCTGGCACAGCCGAAGGTCTGGAACTTTACGTCCGCAATCCGCGTCCGCCCCGCATCCAGCTTCAGAAAGAGCTTCAACGCATCGCCGCACGAGATGTTCCCTACCTCCCCAATGGCATCCGCGTCTGGAATCTCACCCACGTTCCTGGGGTGCAGGAAGTGATCCATGACTTTCTCTGTGTAGTCCCACATGGCGTCTCCGCTCCTGATATCGCCGGCCTGGAAATCCCTCTCAGTGCCTGTGCTGTGACCATGCCCACCACGACGGCACCGCCGCCGCCGCGGTCGCAGTAAACTACGTGACACCGCGACGCCGGGCAAGTTCCGCGGCACGCCAGCAGGGCCGTTTCAAGAAAGCGGCTCCCGCAGGCTCTCGCCGCCTGCCACCATGGCCTTGGGCATCCCCCTGGAGCCCGCGATGCCAAGCCCGTTCCGGGCTGGTTCGCGGTATCCCCGTACGGCGGAAGCCCCGTACGGCGGAAGCCCCGGCTACACCGGTGCGGACCGCCGACTCCACACTCACGGCGACGATAGCCTCACCGAAGCTTTCTTGAAACAACCATGGGAGGCAGGCATGATGCCTCAGTGAAGTTGCCACAGCCGTGCTGCCATCGAGCGTAGTGATGGGGCAAAAAGACCGGGTGAGATGACGGGCCAGGGAAATGACGCCTGGGGGGAAAAGAAAATGGAGCGGGCGAACGGACTCGAACCGTCGACAACCACCTTGGCAAGGTGGCGCTCTACCAACTGAGCTACGCCCGCTCACAGACAACACGAAAGAATTGGAGCGGGCGAACGGACTCGAACCGTCGACAACCACCTTGGCAAGGTGGCGCTCTACCAACTGAGCTACGCCCGCTCACAACGAGACATTACCCTACCGCAGCTCCCGCCGCTTTCAAGCCTCGGAACCTGCTTTTTCCGCCCCGCCCAAGCGGTTCGACTCGCGCTCGAACAGGAAGTACTCCACCGAATCCAACAGCGCCTGCCAACTGGCTTCGATGATGTTGCCGCTTACCCCCACCGTCCCCCACAGAGCCTTGCCATCCGTGGACTCAATCAGCACCCGCGTCTTGGCGGCGGTGCCATCCGTGCCATCGAGGATGCGGACTTTGAAGTCCCGCAGGCTCATTTCCTGCACCTGCGGGTAGAATTGGGTCAACGCCTTGCGCAGCGCCAGGTCCAGAGCGTTGACCGGCCCATCGCCCTCGGCCGCCGTGATCTCGGCGCGGTCGCCAACCCTGATCTTGATCGTCGCTTCAGAAAGGCATGGCGCTCCGGGACCGCGCTTTTCCACGATCACGCGGAAGCCATCCAGCTCGAAAAAGCTCCGGTGGTCGTGCATCAGTTTCTGGACCAGCACCTTGAACGAGGCGTCGGCACTCTCAAACTCGTACCCTTCGGACTCCAGGCGTTTCAGTTCAGACAGGATCTGACGCACCTCAGCGCCCTTGCCGTCCAACTTGATGTCGTGTTCCTCCGCCTTCAGCAGAATGTTGCTGCCGCCAGCCAGATCGCTGATCAGAATGCGCCGTCGGTTGCCTACCGTCGTGGGCGGAAGATGCTCAAACGTAGCAGCATTCTTCGACACCGCGTTGACGTGCATGCCGCCCTTATGCGCAAAGGCGGCACTGCCGACATAGGGCTGATGCGGATCCTCGCCAACATTGGCCAGGGCATAGACGAATCGGCTGAGTTCGGTCAGCCGTTCCGGGTGCGGCTCAGACAGACAGGCCAGCCCCATCTTCAGGCTCAGAGCCGGAATGATGCTGCACAGGTTGGCGTTTCCGCAACGCTCGCCAAAACCGTTGATCGTCCCCTGGACGTGGCCGGCGCCGGCCCGCACTGCCGCCAGACTGTTGGCCACCGCACACCCAGCGTCGTTGTGACAGTGAATGCCGATGGCGACCCCCGGCAAGGCTTGCACCATCGCCGCCGTCACCTGCTCGATGACCTGCGGCAACGTGCCGCCGTTGGTATCGCACAGGACGATCGTGCTGGCCCCGTTCGCCGCCGCCCGCCGCAACACCGCCAGCGCGTAGTCAGGACTATCCGCATAGCCATCGAAGAAATGCTCCGCGTCGAAGATGACCTCCCGACCGTGGTCACGCAGGTAGCCGCAGGAACTGCCCACCATGTCCAGGTTCTCGTCTGCCGTCACCCGCAGGACTTCGTGTACGTGGAACAGCCAGCTCTTGCCGAAAATGGTGACTACTGGCGTGGCGGCCTCCAGGAGCGTCTGCAGGTTCGCGTCTTGCTCTGGCCCGGTGGCGGCTCGGCGGGTGCTCCCGAATGCCGCCAGGCGCGCGTGGGCCAGTTGCCGTCCGCGCATCGCCTCGAAGAACCCCATGTCCTTCGGGTTGGAGCCCGGCCACCCCCCCTCGATGTAGCTCACGCCAAAGGCGTCCAGCCGTTCGGCAATGCGCACCTTGTCAATCTTGGAGAAGGTCACTCCCTGGCTCTGCGTACCGTCCCGCAGAGTGGTGTCGTAGATGTGGATGAAGTCGGCCATAGTGCCTCTCGCTCCCGGTTGTCCCCCTGATCCTGGGCGGCTCTGCCATCCCGCCACCGGCAGGTCCGGGCGCTTCCCTTCAGGTTGGATGCTCGATCCTGAACATCACCGGCGGCTCGACGATCTCGGCTAGTCCGCCCATCTCGCGAAGTGCCTGCTGAATCGCGACCTCCCGCGCCTGGTGGGTCAAGATGACCATGGGCACCGAAGGCTGGTCGATCTCCTGCTGCGTCACACTGGCAATGCTGATACTGTGGGAACCCAGAATGCCGCTCACCAAGGCCATCACGCCGGGACGATCCAAGGCCGTGAGCCGGATGTAGTAGCGACTGCTGATCTCGCTCATCGGCACAAACCGGTCATAGGCGTTGTGCGCCCGGAAGGCAGGCACCCGACGGTGCGATCCGTACTTCAGATTCAGGCTCACATCGACGATGTCCGCCACCACCGCGCTGGCCGTGGCATCCCGCCCGGCCCCACGGCCGTAGTACATCGTCCCGCCCACGGTATCGCCCCGCACCCAGACCGCGTTGAAAACTCCGTCGACATGCCCCAGCAGAGAACGCATCGGAATCAGAGTTGGCTGCACTCGCATCTGCACCGCGCCGTCATTCTCCTTGATCACCGCCAGCAGCTTGATGCGGTAGCCAAGCTCGGCCGCGTACCCAATGTCCTGCAGACTGACCGAGCGGATGCCCTCGATGTGCATGGGCTCCATGCCGAACCACTCGCCGTAGGCCAGCGAGGCCAGGATCGTGGCCTTGTGCGCCGTATCGATGCCGTCCACGTCCAGGGCGGGGTCCGCCTCGGCATACCCCGCATCCTGGGCCGCCTTGAGAACAACGTCGAAATCAGCCTTTTCCTTCTCCATGCGGGTGAGGATGTAGTTGCAGGTCCCGTTCAGGATGCCGACGATCTCCTTGATGCGGTTCCCCACCAGTCCCTCCCGCATGGCTTTGATGCAGGGGATGCCCCCACCGACGCTGGCCTCGTAGTAGACGTCGGCACTGGAGCGCTCCGCCGCCGAGAAAATCTCCTCGCCGTGCGTGGCCAAGAGCGCCTTGTTCGCCGTGACCACGGGTTTCCCCTTCTCCAGCGCTCGCAAGACAAACTGCTTCGCGATGCCCGTGCCGCCCACCAACTCCACCACCAGATCCACATCGGGATCGTCGATCAGCCCGAAAGAGTCCGTCGTCAAGACTCCCGCGGGCACCCGCACCCCGCGATCCGTCGTGATATCGAGGTCTGCGACTCGAGCCAGAACCGGCCGCAGGCCGGTGCGCTCGGCAATCAGATCCCCGTTGCGCAATAGGCAGTCAACCACCCCGGCGCCAACCGTCCCAAACCCGATGATCCCGACCCGGACTTCCGTCATCATAGTCGTATCCTCTCTGCCGGAGCGGGCGAAGCTTGCCCGTTCCGTGACGCGCCCAAACAGAAAGCCCTTCCTGCCGCGGGGCGGGAAGGGCCGTTTCTGCACAGCAGGCACCGGGCCCCGAGGCTACGCCCCGACGCCACTCATAATCGTGCCCTGAAAGCGCTCGCTTCTCATGTCTATACCCGCCGGGACGCATGCACCGGCACACAACCCCGTGGTCGTAATCTACCTGCGCCCCGCGCCAACGCAAGCCCCTGCGAACGGGTGAACGGGCGCCGCGCTAACCGCCCTCTGCATGATCCTGGCGCCCGCGCTTGGTATCCGCGCGGACCTTCTTACCGGCGAGCCGCCGCTCCTTCGACGCCTTCGTGGGCCGGGTCGGCCGCCGGGGACGTGGCGGCACCGCGGCGCGGCGGATCAGTTCGCACAGGCGCTCGATGGCCTCGTCTATGTTCCGCCGCTGACTGCGATACGACTGCGCCGAGATGAGCAGCACGCCGTTCTGATCCACCCGGTTTCCCGCCAGCTTCAGCAGGCGTCGCCGGACCGCATCCGTGATGGCGCGGCTGGTGAGAATATTGAAGCGCAGGTCGACCGCCGTCTCGGTCTTGTTGACGTGCTGGCCTCCTGGCCCCGACGAGCGCGTAAACTCCAGCAGAATCTCCTCGTCCGGGAGTTCGATGGCGTGCGTAACCCGGATCATCAGCCCATGCTCCCGAGGTTGGCCCGCGGAACTGAGGTGGCCTGGCAGAATTTATGCATGGGGGTACTATAGCCAGCCGCTGGCAGAAGTCCCCGAGACCCCGAGGTCCGAACCACGCAGACCACCGGCGATCTTGCCTGCCTGAAGCAGCGACGAGGCTAACCCGCAGCATCGGCGAGATCACCCTGAAACGGGCGCCGCGAGGCCGCGCCCGTACAGCCTCTCGGCCACCCCGGCACACAGGCCCTGAGCGTTGCCCCAGAAGAAGCCCTCGAGGTCAGCCGCGGTCCAGCCGGCGCGCCGGGCCGCCTGCAGAATCGCCCGTAGCATCTCGTAATAGAAGAAGGTGAACTCCACGGTGCTCCCGGGGTCATGGATGGCCGTGCCGATGGCGTACGGCTCGGCCATCAGGTAGGCGTACTGGTCGTTGATCTCCACCGACTTGCCGCGCAGCCAGGCGATCGGCGCGTCGCTGCCGAAGAGAATACGTTCGCGGGGAAAGTGGGTGAAGGCATAGTGCAGCACCTCTGGGTGGTTGACCATGGCCGTGTCCAGCCAGGCGTTCGGGCAGCGCGCGATACCGTCGAGGTTCCCGACCACGTTCTGGTACCAGTACGCCCTGCCGATATGCGCGAAGATGATCTGGGCCTGCGGATAGCGCTGGCAGAGCTCCACCATGTCGCGCTGGTTGTCGGGATCGGCCAGGCGGGACTCGCGGGGAATGTGCAGCATCACCGCCAAGCCCAGCGCGTTCGCTAACTCCATCTGCGCCGCTGGCAGGATATGCGGAATCCGCACCGCCTCGGCGTCCAGGCCGGTGACGTAACTGCGGTAGGGCTTGTAGCCGATCAGTCGATGGGCGCTGAGGCGTTGCTCCAGCTCTGCCACCGAGTCCTCCGGCGCCACCAGCGCCAGGCCGAAGCGCGTCTGGTTGTCGGAAATACCTCCCGTGTAGCGCGCTGCCGCGGCGCGGTCGCACTGCCGATGCGGCGTCCCGAAGGACAGCATCCCCGCCGTCCGCCCCGCCAGCAGCGTCCCCGTGGCCTCCTGAAACTGCTCCAGCGTGTGCTCCCCACCGAAACGCCGGTAGCACTCCCGCGGCGGAAAGTCGAAGCCCGGCGGAAAACAGGCGCGCTCAAAGGCATGCACATGCGCATCGAAGACGCGCTCCGGCAAGCCCTCGGCCGCCAGCCGCCCGTAGAGCTCCCGGTCCCTAGCCGTCAAGCTGACAGAGATGTCCTGCATGTGCTCACGCTCCCCCGCCCAT
Source organism: uncultured Victivallales bacterium (assembly GCA_903834675.1). The sequence goes on from CAILKC010000361.1 coordinate 20,911, forward strand.
GATTCCAGTACTGACGGCTGTAACTACTTACGGTCAAGATCAACACGCATCACGCTGGCGCCTTCCCGGTTCAGCCGCGGCCCGCGCCTACGTCCGCTCTTGCCTGCACCAGTCGCAAACGATGCGGCCGTAGATGCGCACGACGTTAAGAAGACTCTCGACCTCGACCCATTCATCCGCACTATGGGCGTTGTTACCGGTTGGGCCCAGGATGATCCCCGCGGGGACCCCGAGCCGGTAAAATAGGTACAGATCGCAGGGAAATGGCGCCCCGATGGCAGCCTGCGGCGTCCCGGTGACTGCCCCCGTATGATGCACGGCGCAGGCCGCCAGCGGGTGGGATGCGGGAAGCTGATAACCGTCCATCCAGCGCAGCCAGTAACGGTGCGTGGCGCGGATGCCGGTGCGCTTGCGGAACCCCTCCAGCCAGTGCTCAAACTGGCTCTCGATCGCCTCCTGCGACTCGCCCGGCATGGCTTCCCAGAAGAGCTCGACCTGGGCGCTTTCGGGCACGGCCAGACGCGCATCATCGCGCCAGTCGTTGGCGCTGACCTTGGTGATCATCCAACTGGCTGGGGTGGGGTTACTGGCGTAGGCTTCGGGGATCACGGTCCCGGCGTTCCGTTGCTTGCCGAACTCGATGATGCCTTGGATGAGGGCGGGCAGATCATGCACGGCCGGCTTGAGCGTATCGCCGGCAAAGGTGACCCCCCCTTTCCCGGTGAGCGTGATGCGGGCGATGCGCAGACCGCGATGTGCTCGGTAGGGCACCAGGTTCGAGGGCTCCGGCAGCAGGACCGCGTCGGCGCCGCCGGAATGCAGCCGGGCTGCGAGGGTGCCATGGCCGCCGGCAAACTCTTCATCAACAACGCTTTCAACCGTTAGATCGCCAGCCAGTTCAATCCCCAGCTCATAGAGCATCATGGCCACCGCCGCGTTGGCGGCCACCCCGGCTTTCATGTCGTAAGCACCCCGGCCATAGAGGCGACCGTCCCGCAGGCTGCCGCTGACCGGACTCTCCGTCCACAGGGCCGGATCTCCCGCCGGAACGGTATCCATGTGACCGCTGAGGATGAGACTGCGCCCCGTGCTTGGCCGCCGCCCGGGAAGGCGCAGCGCCAGGTTGGGTCGGCCGCGGCAATCCACCTCACGCTGGCGCAACGGGTGGTCCTCGAGGCCCGGTACGGCCGCAATGTCGTAGCATTCGGCGGGGAGCCCGGCGCGCCGCAGCGCCTCAGCCAGAAACGCCTGGGCTTCCGCCTCGGCGCCATGCGGAGGATGATTCTCGGAGGGAATGCGCACCAGGTCCCGAGCCAGACCGATGATGCGGTCGCGCTGGCTTTCGACCCAGCCGTCGATGCGCGCAGTCCATGCTGATGCGGTCACGCCTTCACCTCCCTGGCACAGTCAAGGGTTCATCGCCGGGGCCTACCAGACCAGTCGCTGCCCGTAGCCTCGGCCGCTGCAGCGCCCCAGCCTGGCCCAACCGCCCTCCAGCGTGGCCACCGTGGCATGAACCGCAAAGCGTCTCGTCGACGGGTCGCCCGCGGCGCCGGTCAGGCTCAGTATGGCACCCTCGCCGACCCGCTTCCCGTTGGCAGCCAAGAGGAGGTTCACGCCATTGGACAGCGCCAGGCGCGCCGAACCCTGCACCGCTCTCCCCGTCGGCGCCAGGTCGAGCCACAGGGTCCAGGTGCCGTCCATAGACCCCGGCATAGTCAGCGTCACGGTCTCCGCAACCGTGGTCGTTTCAGCGTTGGCCCTGATGCTGCCCGTCGCTGTCCCCATGAGCCTGGGGGAGCCGCCGTCCACCCTAGGCTCCAGGTTCAGCCTCACACTGACCTGCCCGGCGGCGGTTGTGCCCTTGAGTGTAAGGATCACGCCGACGCGCCCCGCCATGCCCCTGACACTACCCCTGATGGGCAGGCTCACCACCGCGGCCTTCGCCAGCGTGTACGTCCCGCCGCCTGTCAGTCTTCCATCTGTATCATGGAACACATGCAGGCTCAGTGGCTTGCCCGCAATCTTCGTGCTGTACGATCCGCTCAGGTCCCAGAGGCCCTTGCCCGCCGCCACCCCCACCGCCTCCACCGCCGCGGAGAACTCCCCGTCCGGCGGCCTCTGTTCGGCCAGACGAAACTCCGCTCTGGCGCTGAAGTCGGCCATCACGCCCGTGTCCTGCCGCGGGTTGGCCGCCGGACGGTCGTCCCAGTGGTCGAAGGCGTAACCCCGGTCCGGCACGGCCGTGACCCAGAGCGTGTCGGAACCGTGGGGGACGGTTTGTGGACTCGGGCCGCTGAGGCTGCCGTGCAAGCCGACACTGAAGCTGGCGGTGTGGGTCGCGGAGTAGACGGTCAGCGTGCCGTTCTCGTACTGGAAACTGTAGTTGGAGTCTGTGCCGCCAGCGGGCACGATCGGATAACGACCGGCGGGACTGGTAGCGTCGGCATCACAGGCCGCCGTCGGTGGCGCGTCCAAGTCTTCGATCGTGTTGCCGTTCACAAAACCGCTGTAATGCAGCGAAAACGCCGGATTGGGTTCGCCGTACAAACGGGCTTGGTCGTCCGCCGTAACGATCAACCGTTTCGGCGTGATCGTCAAGGTCCGCTCGACCGCGACCGCCGGAAGCCAGTTCGCATCGCCTGGCTGCGTGGCGGTGATCGTGGCGCTGCCGACGGCCCGGATGGTGACCGTCGTGCCAGACACGGTCAGCACCCGCGGCGTGTCTGCCGAAAAAACCACCGGCAGGCCGGACGTCGCCGTCGCGACCAGCGCCAGCGGCCCGTCCCCGTAGCTCGCATCGGTCAGGATGTCGAAGCGGATCTCCTGGTCGGCCCGGTAAGGAAGCGGCCCCGTGTAGATGGCCACCTCGGTGATGCTGTTCCAGGCGTTTGCCGAGTTGCCGTGCCCGATCACGCGCACGTAGCGGGCCTCGGTCACGGGCGTGGCGAACGTCTGCAGGGCCAGCGTCGTGCCGGAACTTGAGAGCCCGTCCCCCAGCCTCGTCCAGACGCGACGGTCCACCGACGCATCGAGGTCGAAGTACGCGACGCGACTGGCCCCAGCCTGGAAGGCAATTCCCACGCTGGCGAATTGGACGGGCACTCCAAGATCGAGCTCAAGCCACTGCCAGTACCCGGATGCCGACCAGCGCGTCGACAGGTCCGAGTCGACGGCGTTCTGCGGACCGTTGCCATCGTCGGAACTCGCTGTCGCTGCCAGCACCGGCGCGATCCGGTAATGGGCAACCGTGATCAGCACGCTGTCGGAGGACGTCCGCGACGCTCCATCCGTCACCGTCAACGTGGCGACATGCTGGCCGAGTGGCAGCGGCACGGTCGCGACCGCCGCCGTCCCCACCACCACCCCGCCGATCCGCCACTCATAGCTTGCGATCGCCGCGCCGTGACCGTAAGAGGCCGTACCGTCGAGGATCACGTCCTCGACCCCATCCGAGTAGTTATCATGCACCGCCTGATCGGGTCCCGCAATCGCCAGCACCCAGGGCGAGAGGGGACCCGCCAGTTGGGCGACCTCGGCCCCGGCCAGAAGGAAGAGGCCGACGCCGTAGTCAGTGGTCTGCTCGTACGTCGTCGCCGCCGGCGCCACATTCGGCGTCTGGCACCAGCCCAGGAGCCCTTCCGGATGTACCGCACCGTTGACCATCCCGTTCCAGGCCTTGACGATGATCGGCAGATACGAGTCGTCCAGCAGGCCCCGGTTTACCCCCCACGCCAGAGCGTAGACGAAGGCTGCCGTGCCAGTGGTCTCGGGGTTGGGGTACTCCGTGGGATCGTAGAGCGAGGCGCGCCAGAAGCCGTCGTCGCCGTACGTCGTCTGCCCATGCAGAGGATGCAGCTCCGCCAACGCCGCCGCCATGGCCTGGAGCATGTCACGGTACTCCTGCCGGTACGGGTCTGTCTCCGGCAATAGGTCCAGGACCCGCGCCATGGCCGCGATGACCCAGCCGTTGCCGCGCGCCCAGAATATCTGCTTCCCGTTGGCGGTCATCCTCGCGGGGTAGCGCAGACCCGCGTCTCGGTACCAGAGCCCCTCGGCGGCATCGTAAAGGCCCAATGAGTCCCGCGTGTACTGGAAAAGCGCCTTCAGCTTGCGGCCGTACGCCGGGTTTCCCTGGTGCGCCGCCAGGCGCGCAAAGACCGGTGCCGACATGAAGATCGCATCAATCCAAGTCCAGTCGTCGACCTTCTCCCGGTCCAATTGGATGTTGAGGCTCTCCTGAATCACGGCGAGATGGGCCGGATTCGGCTCGCTCTCAAGCTGGTAGAGCGCCGTGTAGACTTGGCCACAACACTGGTAGTCAGCAAAGGTCGAGGGCGAGGCTGGGCGGTAGTTGTACGTCTGCCACCTGTGGTACTCAGCCCAGTCCAGCGCGTAGCGGTAGTACGCCGGCTTGCCGGTCACACGCCAGGCTTCGAGGTTGCCGACGTGGTATACAGACGGGTTCCAGTTGTTGCCCATCGGGGTCGTGTGGGTCGCGATCCAGTAGTCGTTGACGCGGGTCACGACCGCCAGGACCTCGGCCGCCGGCGGCAGGACGATCGGCGCCCCGGCCGCGGACCAGGCAAAGGCGCCGACCAGAAGCAGCCCGGCGCCCATCGACCACCGTCCCGAGGCCCGGAGCGGGCGGGACGAAGAGGAACACCCGACCCCGGCAAGGCCCAAGCCAAGGCGGCCGACAGCGCGTCCCTGCAGTCCCAGGAAGAACCCCGCCACCACGCCCCGGCCGGGTGCCGGGGTGTGCCGGTATCGCAAACGCGGTTTGGCGCTGTGGCCGGAGTCGCAGGGTCCCACAGTCCCCTCCCGGCTCAGGCCAGGTAGGCTTTGACACGGTCGGCAATGGCCGGCGCCGTGAAGCCGTAGACTTCCGCGAGCTTCTTATAGGGCGCCGAATCGCCAAAACGGTTCAGGCCGATCATCAGGCCCTGTCCCCCGGCGTAGCGCTCCCAGCCGAAAGTGCAGGCCGCCTCGACCGTCACCCGGCGGGTGCAAGCGGCCGGAAGCACCGACTCCCGGTAGGCCGCACTCTGGGCCTCGAACAGCTCCCAACTCGGCATCGAGACGACCCTGACCTTGCGCCCGGCTTTACGCAGCAGCTCGGCGGCGCCCAAGGCCGCTCCGACCTCGGAACCGGTGGCCATCAGGATGACCCCGTAACCGGCATCCTCGCTCAGGACATAGGCGCCCTTGGCCAGGTCCAGGCGCGCCACCTGGTCCGGCGTGAAGTTGGGCACGTTCTGGCGGGTGAGGAAGAGGGCGACAGGCCCCTTGGCCAGCAGGGCGGCAGCCCAGGCATGGGCCACTTCGTTGGACTCCGCCGGACGCAGAGTAATCAGGCCCGGGATGCAGCGCAGCATGGCCAGTTGCTCGATGGGCTGGTGCGTGGGGCCATCCTCGCCGACGAAGATCGAGTCGTGGGTAAAGACGAATACCGCATGCAACTTCTGGATCGCCGCCAGGCGCAGGGCTGGTTTCATGTAGTCGGAGAAAACCGCAAAGGTGGAACAGAAGGGGATGGCGGTCCCGGAGAGGGCCAGGCCGTTGGTGCAGAACCCCATGCCCAACTCGCGGACGCCGTAGTGGATATTGCGGCCGGTCCGGTTCTCGGGGGTGAAGTCCTTCTCCGCCTCGAGGTAGGTCTTGGTGCTCGGGTTCAGATCCGCCGAACCGCCGGTGAGAGCGGGCACGAGCTGTGCGGCGCGCTGCATGATCACCCCGCCAGAGTTGCGCGTGGCGGTCTCTTTGGCCGGCACCGCGGCCAGCAGTTGCTTGAGGATGTCGGCGGGCACGGTCCGGCC
>CAILKC010000362.1 GCA_903834675.1 uncultured Victivallales bacterium
CACGCAGGGCCGCCCTCCAGGCGATCGGGCGCGTCCCGGCCGGATCGGAATGGGAACCGCGTCAACAAGTCTCATTCCGGTATGTCCGGCCGCAGCCGGGGGCTGGGCTGAACCCTGAACTCGGAACTCGCCCGCGCTTGCAGGCCGTCGTCCGCAAGCTATAGTTTCCGTCCACGTGGTTTTTCCAGGCCGCTTTGAGTGTCGATGTCCGCAGACGAAGATAGGAGACTTGCCTCTATGCGTAAGTGCCGCCAGGAGGCCGCCGATACGTTCACCGCTGAACGTGCCGAAGAGTTCCGTGAGATGCTGCTCAAAGAGCGCGATTCGCTGGTAAGGCAGATCAAGAGTCTGTCGGCTGCATCGCTGACCTCCAGTCGCCAGGCAGGAGAGGAACTTGCGGATGTAGGGAGTGACGACTTTATCCGCGAGACGGAACTCCATCTGATGAGTGAAGAGGGGCGTCGGTTGACGCTCATCAACGTCGCTATCGAAAACTTGGACGATGGCAATTACGGGACCTGCGTGGATTGCTCCAAGCCCATCTCGGTGGGGCGCCTCAAGGCCAAGCCCTACGCGCGCCTCTGCATCGACTGCAAGATGTTGCGCGAGGCAAACGACGGGGCTGCGCCGGAAGGCGTTGAAGATACCGAACCCGTGGAAGAGTAGGTTCGGGGCCATGCAGGCGCGCTGACGCCAGCACCAGGCGGCGGCTGCGGCGCGGCCTGTGCAGGGCAGGGGGGCCACATCTTGGCGGAGGCGCGGGCTATGAGAACGTCCCCATGTGGCCGGTCGCATTGGCTGCGTTTCTGGCGACTACCGCTTTTGCTCGGTCTCATCGTGTTGGCTTTGGATCAGGCGACCAAACTGCTGATCCTGCGGCACTGGCCACTTGGAGTCCAGCGGCAGATCATACCCGGCCTCTTCTCCCTGGTCCACTGCCGTAACCCCGGCGCTGCCTGGAGCCTGTTTGCCGATTACACCGAAATCCTGGCTGCCCTTTCGGCCGTCGTTCTGGTAGCCCTGGTGGTCTGTTTCGACCGCCTGGTGGAGGATTTTCCTGAGCGTGCCGTGGCTCTTGGCGTCGTCTTCGGGGGCATCGCAGGTAACCTGATCGACCGGGTTGCTTACGGCGAAGTCGTTGATTTTCTGCTCTTCTACTGGCGCGCTTTTCAGTGGCCGGTCTTCAACATCGCCGATAGTGCCATCTCCTGCGGCGTCACCGTCTTCGTCCTGTCGTCGTTCTTCCGCCGACCGCCAGACGAGAGGGGCACACCGGCGGCGGTGGCGGCCTCCGAGAGTCCATCAGCACCGTCCTCCCCATGACCTCCGAGCATCTCGCTGTGCTGGGCCCGACCTGTTCTTGGAAGAGCGCTGTCGCTATCCTGGCGGCAGAACACCTGCACGGGGAGATCCTCAATTGCGACTCCATGCAGGTCTACCGCGGCATGGATATCGGCACCGCTAAGCCCGGCTTGGAGGAACGCTCCCGCGTCCGGCATCACCTGGTCGACTGCCTGGCGATGGAGGCCCCCTGCGACGCTGCCATCTATGCAGCCATGGCCGAACCCATCCTTACGGACCTTGAACGCCGAGGGGCCAGAGCGGTGCTTGTCGGGGGCACTGGGATGTATGCCCGCACCCTCATCTACGGCCTCGAACTCTTGCCCGCGGACCGGACGCTGTCCGCTGACCTGATGCGTATCCTGGCGACCCCGGGTGGTCGCGAAACCCTCATCCGTGAACTCGAGACGCGCTCTGGAGACCTGCCGCTGCCCAGGGATGTCCTCGAAAACCCACGACGGCTCCTGCGGGCGGTCGAGGTCACCCGACTGACCGGCTTCACCCCCTGGCAATGGCGTCGCCAACCGTCGCCCCCACCACGCCACCCGTTCCGGCAGTACATCCTCATGCCCGACCTGAAAATCCTCCAAGAACGCATTGCCATCCGAACCACCGCCATGTTGCGCGCCGGCTGGATTGACGAAGCCAGAGTCCTGCTTGCCCAGGGACTGCTCACGACGCCCACCGCCCGTCAGGCCTTGGGTTACCGCGACATCGCCGCATTCCTGGGCAGTTCGGCGACGTCCCTGACGGACCTTCACCAACGACTGACGCAGCTTACGGTCAAGTACGCCCGCCGCCAACGAACCTGGTTCCGCCACCAGCATCCCGGCGCAGTGGTCGTCGCCATCCACAGAGACACCACGCCAGAAGAGATCGCTAATCTCATCCTTCACCACCACCAAGACTGCCAAAACCTGCCAACTGGACAAAATCACGTTCTTCAACTATCCATCTCGTGAACGTTTCGCATTTGACGTCCACCGCGCGGTATGCCCTTAGGTAAACATAATATATATTATGCGACACGCCGTTGTTCGGCCTCCGTTTGCCAGGACGGACAGGCACGTCGCTCACAACCGGTAGTCCAGCCTATGTCACGCCTTAGCCGCATCGCGGTTCTGCTCTGCATCGGCGGAGTGTACTTCATGTCGTTCTTCCAGCGCGTAGCAGTGCCCGGCACCGTCTTCGACGAGATCCAGTCGGAGTTTCAGCTTTCGGCCAGCGGGGTCGCGGGGTTGGGCACCGTATACCTCTATCTCTATGGTGGACTGCAGCCCCTGGCGGGTATTCTGTCGGACAGTTGGGGGGCCGGCCGCACGATCCTAGTCAGCGGCTTGCTGCTGACTGTGGGTGCCCTTGCCTTTCCCTGCGCTGGGTCGGTCACCTTGCTGTATCTGACGCGGGCGCTCGTGGGCATCGGCGCGGCCATGGTCTACGTCAGCATGACCAAGGAGGTGGATGAGCTGTTCGACGAACGGGATTTCCCGCTGTTTGTGGGCCTCGGGGTCGTGCTGGGGTACTCTGGCGGGCTCTTTGCCACCTATCCCTTGGCGCGCCTGGTTCAAGGCCAGGGCTGGCGGCCGGCGCTGTTCGAGGTAGGCATCGCCTGCTTCCTGTTCTGGAGCGCGGCGGCGTTGCTGTTGCGACGGACGGGGCGGCTTGGCCGACGGACCCACATTGGCTTTGGCGGTTGGGTGAAGGTGGTACTGCGCAACCCCGGCTTTGTGACCCTGACCGCCTCGGGGACGATCAACTTCTCGATCTACTTCCTGCTGCAGGCCACCCTCGGCAAGAAGTTTCTGCAAGATACCTGCGGCGTGCCTTCATCCGAGGCCGCCGCCTTCACCTTCACCATGATGCTCGTCTGCATGACCGGCGTTCTTCTGGGCGGACTTCTGGGCCGACATACCGGCAGGCGCAGGCCCTTCATGCTCTGCGCCTCGCTGCTGACCCTGACCGCCGCCTCGCTGCTGCTTCTGGGCGTGGTGAACTCCCTGCCGCGCGGCTACTTCCTGGCCTGCTACACCCTGCTTGCCATCGCCTCTTCCTTCTCGGTCATCTACACGACCGCGGCCAAGGAACTGAATCCACGGGAAGCTGCGGGGACCTCGATCGGCCTGCTCAATGCTGGCGCCTATCTCGGGGTGGCGCTGCTGACCTCGGCCGTGGGGTTCATCCTGGATGCCTATGCCGACCAAGCCGTCAAGACCGCCACCGCGGTGCTCTACCCGCGCCAGGCTTACCGCGCCGTGTTTGGCCTGTGCGTGGCGCTGGCCGCCGTCTCCTGCGCTTGCGCCTGGAGCTTCCGCGAACGCGCCGCCGATCCCGCGCTCAGAGGATGATCGCTCCCAGCTCGGCCAGAGTGGACCGCAGGCGTTCTACCGGCACCTCACCGACCGGACAGCCCGCCCGCTGCGCCAGTACCGCCGCCACGCCCACCGCTTCGCCCGTCTGATTGCAGTTGACCATCACACGGACGGCTCCGTAGGCGCCGCGATCCGCATCCATGAGCCGCCCGGCCACGAGCAGGTTGAAAGAGCCGCGGGGCACCAGCGACCGGTAGGGAATCTGGTAGAAGGTCGGGTCAACCTCCCGCGGCGCGCGCCAGCGACTGGCGACGCCGGGAGCGCCGGGGGCATGGTAGATTTCGCTGCCGTCCAAGTGGCGAAAAGTCAGCCCGGCGCGGTCGCTGTGATGCACGTCGACCCGGTAGCTGCCATTGGCGATCGCATCCGGGAAACGCACCCCTTCGAGCACCTCCATCTCAGTCAGGGTATGCAGGCACTCGGCATGGCGAGTTTCGCGGATCCCGATGTAGGCGGGAAGCGCAATGAGGGACACGGCCTCGCCCCCGGCGAAGTGATCGTGCAGGATGTCGCGCATGGCCCGCACCTGTCGGCGGCCTTCGATCTCGGCCCGGGTAAGCTGGTCGGCGTCGCTGCAGTCGGCGTGGTGTATCCGGGTGCCGGCGACCATGGTCGCGTCGGGCACTCCGGTCACGCCTACCGACCACAAGAAGCCCTGCTTGAGCGCGCCCGGAAAACGCACATCGTGGACCGCCGCGCCGAGGCTGAAGCCGGGGTTGGCGCGGGCTACGGCCTCGATGCCATGGATCAGGGCGCAGGTGGTTGGCGGCTGCACGTCGCCCAGCCTCCGGCTCGGCAGGCCGGCACGAGCCAGCAGATCGCCATCCCCGGAAGCATCAATGAAGATGGAAGCCCGGATCGCCCGTCGGCCAGTCTTGTCCTCGATAATGGCCGCCGTGATGCGGCCGGCCTCGACCACCGGCTGCACAAAACGCGTATGCAGGAAGGGCCGGAGACGCGGCTGGGCGACGATCATGGCATCCAGCTCGATCGCCAGTTCCGCCGTGTTCAACGTGGCGTACTTGCTGGGGTCGTTCGCGTGCAGCACCGCGGCGCCGCGCCGCGCCAAGCTTTCGATGACCTTACTGGTCAACCCGCCGATGATACCCAGCCGACCCAGCGTATCGAAACGCGAATGCCAGATGCTGACCAGCCCCGCCGTGGCCACGCCCCCGAAGAAGCCATTGTTCTCGATCAGCGCCACGCTGGCGCCCAGCTCCGCGGCCCGCAGTGCGGCAAAAACGCCCGTGCAACTGCCGCCCACCACACAGACATCGCACTCGTGGATCACCGGCACCGTGCGGGCCGGCTCGTGGATTTGCGGGTTCATCGCCATCTTGAGCGCTCCCATGAAAGACTGCTGATTACTCGGTCACGCACGATCGCGGCGCCTACGGACGCCCCTCGTCCCGGCGACGCTCTGCCCCCCTACCCTTTGAGCACGACCACGGCTCGGAGGTCAGATGCGGCCGCCCCAGCATCCTGGTTGCGGCAAAGAAGCTTGATGAACGCCGGCCCGCTGGGGACGGCAAACGTCTGCCGCGCCTGGCCCGTTCCGTTCACCCGCAGGTCCCAGGAGACCGCGGCAGTTGTATCGAAGGCCATCCCGTCGGCACTGCCGCGCACCTCCACGCTGAGCCCGGCCGAGGCCACGGGAGCCTGGAACTCGACGGTCAGCGCGGCCGACCGGATGTGCTCCAGGCTGACCGGCGGGCAGCTGGCCAGCTCGGTACAGCCGCCCGGACCCAACTCCGGCAGCGTCAGCACCGGCAGACGGATGCTGAAGGGCCGCTGGAAGGCCAGAATCTGCACGCCAATGTCCTCGACGTTGTCCCGTTCGGCAGTGCAGTAGCGCAAGGTGTGGTAGCAGTAGATCAGCGGCGGCTCGATCAGGGTATGTACCTCCGCCATCGCCGCCGTGTTCGGCGAGCGTTCGCGCGGCGCCACCGGGTTGGCGGCATGCTTGGTGAAGTGTAGGCCGTCCGTACTCCAGGCGTAGCCGATGCTCTCTTGCGACAGAATCCGAGTCGGGTGCAGCTTGGCGGCGCCGTAGAAGACGTGATACAGGCCATCGCGGTAGAGGACCTCCGACTCAGAGTAGCCGCCGTCGTCCCAGGCACCCCACTCCCCCGGACGCAGCACCGGATTGCCGCCGTGCGGGGTCCAAGGCCCCTGCGGCGCGGGCGCCGTGGCCAGTGATAGCGGCCCATAGTCTGGACCCGTCTCACCGATGGGATGTTCGGTGTACAGCCGGTAGCCGCCGTCAACCTTCACCACGCTGCCCACATAGCCAAAGTGCGCCAGCAGCGGATTGTCGGCATGCTTCGCCCACGGCCCCAGCGGCGTGGGCGCCGTGGCCAGGCCGATACCCCACTTGCCGCCGTAGGCCGAGTACCACATGTAGTAGCGGTCCGCGTGTTCTTTATGCACGAAGGCGCAGGCCACGTGGGTGCCCTCCCAGCCGCCCTCCGCTCCCAGGTCAAGGATGGGATTGCCCGCGTAGCGCGTCCACGGCCCCAGTGGGTGTTTCGCCGTGGCCACGCCCAGCCTATAGCCCTGCCGCGGCCAGCGCCGCGGGTCCTGCGGCCGACCGTGGTAGTAGAGGTAGTACGTATCCCCGTCCTTGAAGACGTCACAGGCCTCGATGAGGCACTCGTCCCAGGCCCCGGGGCCACCGCGACCCAGGATGGGATTCGGACCGGGTATCTGGATGAGATGGGTGAATGGCGTGCTCATCGGTTCATGCCTGTCTTGGCAGCCTTCGGGGTTTCAGCTACCGTCTTTTCGAACCGCCGCGGCGGACTCTGGCCGTCGGGCTCAATCAGCGCTCTGGAAACAGCGCCATGATTGCCTCGGCAAAGAGCTTCATGCCGAACGGGTTGGGGTGGTTGATCGCGTTCATCATCAGCGAGTTGTAGGGAATGCCCATACGCCAGAGTCGGCCGTAACGCTTCGAGGCGTCGGCCAGGGCCACCGGGTTCTCGCTGGCGAAGACCCGCAGCGCCTGAACATAGGGGCGCGGATCCTCATCGCAGTCCCGCTCACTCGTGAGCCCCATCCACTCCGGCCGGACGTAGTGCGGCGTCAGGATGATCCATTCGGCGCCGTTGGCCTGGAAATCGGTCAGCAGCTTGCTGTAACGTTCCTTGGTCTGGACCGGGTTCATCCAGGCGTCGTTGACAAACTCCGAGACGACCAGGTCCGCTTTCGCCCCCAATACCTTCTCCTGGTAGTTGTAGGCGCTCCCCGGCGGCTCCGCCAGGAAGCTGGACGTGTTGCGACCGCCCCAGCCGAGATGAAGCAACTCGATGTCCGCCTTGGGGAAGCGCTCCTTGAGCCGCGTCACAAATTGCACCTGCCAACGGTTGTCCGGGTGTGGCAGGTAGCCGGCCTGCGTCACGCTGTCGCCCCAGGCCAGCACGCGGACTTTCTCGCCGCTGCGCAGTTTGGCCAAGGTCTTGGGCAAAACCCGTTCGGCCGGGGTCGGGCTCTCCACCGACGGCTCGGGATAGGCCAGTTCCAGCAGGGGAAAGAGCGCCGCTCCGGAAAGCTTGGCCTGCCGAGAGGTGGTGTAGACATTGCACACCGGCAAGTCGCCCGCGACGGGGGCGGGCGGCTTCGGGGTGGCTACTTCGGGCGTGCCCGGCCTGATCAGGGCCTGCCCGGCCGCCGTTACCACAACCGTATCCAGGCGCGCCAGGCCGTGCCGGTAGTCGGCGTAGGCCTTCGACTCGACCGTCATGGCGCCGCCCTCGAGACGGCCAAATGTGCCCCACTCCAGATCGATCTCGTAATCCACCCCACGCTGCCATTCCGCCGCGGCGCCCTTCTCTTTCTTCAGATGAAAACTCTGCGGATCGAGCAGAAAGCGCGCCGTGCATTCCTGGCACTTCACCCCGCGCAACTGTGCGCCACGAATCCAGCCGCCGGCCTTGGGGTTGAACACGGGCAGCTTCTCGTAGGCCTCATCCTTGACCTCGAGCACCGTGCTCGGCGCCACCTCCAGCGTTACCGGCGCGGCGAGGGTCGCCTGGCGCTCCCCGACGCTAATCGACCCCGCCTCGATACGGACCTGCCACTCCCCCACCACTGACACCTTCGCCGGCTCGGCGTACAGCAAGCATGGCAAGGCGGCAAGAGGGGAAACGAAAAACAACGTTCTCATGGGGCCTGCTCTCCTCAGGTCCGCGTGCCAGGAAAATAACCAGCGCCGTGGGCACACCTGGCGCCCGCACTGCCGCGCTACACGCAGACCCTCCAGAACGTACCCGTCGGCGCGGCGTCCGCAAGCTACCGCGCGTCCGGCGGGCGCAAGTCAGCTCCGTAGGGGTTTGCTTGTAGGAGACTTGCAGCAACCTCGTATGACCCAAAGCGCTTCCCATTCCGCCCCTCGTCCGCCGCGGCGGACGAAGGGCGTTGGAGGG
>CAILKC010000363.1 GCA_903834675.1 uncultured Victivallales bacterium
CATTCCTCGTGCCGGGCCGTCGGCATCGCCGCTGGCCCTAAGTTGGGGGGCATTCGGGTCACAGGCAAAGTCCGCGCTGTGTCATCCGTGGTTCATCAGGTTCTGGATCCGGACTGCCTGAGCACAGACTGCACGGCGGCCGCGGATGAAACCTCACGCCTGGCCTTCGGCCCGCGGCACCCCCGGTAGCATCGTTGTTCCGAGCGCGGGCGTGATCGTTGTGCTGCCGTCCGCCCCGTCCCCCGTCCCGTCAGCGGTAGCTGTCTTTCGGTTGCCCGGTGACATAGGTCACGGCGCCATCCAGGCGCGTGACCAGGATGCCGCCACCGTCAGCGCCACTGCGCCGCATGTGTGGCCAGACTGGGCACAGCCGGCGGAACCAACTGCTCATCAGCCAGCAGCCCGCATCGTTGCGGAGCGTCAGCGTCCTGGGCACGAAGCTGCCCAAGCTGGGATCCGCGTTGGTGAACGAGTAGTACTTATACGTGATGCGCCCCTGCGCCCAGTTTGCGTCGGTGTCGACGACTGAGTCCGCCGGTCCCGCAAAGGCGGTGCTGTTGGCGCCCGCCTCGATGTTCTCAGCCCCCGGGCAGTAGAACACGTGGCGGTCATTGGCGTAAGGCATCAGCTTCTGGCACAGGCCCAGGTGGAGGTTGCTTGCGGTCAGCTCAAGGGGAAGCCATTCCGCCGCGTCACCGGCGTACAGGTGCAGCGCCAGCCCCGTCTGGTGCAGGTTGGACAGGCAGGCGCACTCCTTGGCCTTCTCCTTGGCCCGCACCAGGGCCGGTAGCAGCATCGCCGCCAGGATGGCGATGATGGCAATCACCACCAGCAACTCGATCAGCGTGAAGCCGCGGGGTGCGCCTCGTCTCGATCTCTCCATCGTCGTGTCTCCTACGCGTTGACGGGTCGGCCGCGGCACTGCGTTCCCAGGCCCACGCCCCGGCGATACACGTTGCGGTCGAATCACATGCTCTCACCTTGGACCGCGACACGCTCTGCGGCAATGGGTTATCAGTGAAGATGGCGTGAAGAACCGCAGTGGCAGGACAGAGCTGAAACAAAGCGAGCCGCAGGGCGTCCCATCGCCCCCGGAATGGGCCGGGCGCCGCCGGGCCGCAGCGGTCGCCCTGCCAGCCACACTCCACTCGTCTGCGCCGCGGCGCGAGATCAGCGCGAACACAAGCGGGTGTCGGTGGCCTTCAGCTCTCTCTCCGGCTTCACTTCTTCGGGCACGTCTTCAGGCACATGAACCAGTCCAGGCACTTCACGTCCGGGTCGGGCTTCGCCATGCGGTCCTTGGCGACGCCGCAGGACCCCGGCGGCGGCACGATCACGTCGTCGCCGGGCTGCCAGTTGGCCGGGGTGGCGATCTTGTACTGGTCGGAGTACTGCATGGCGATCAGCAGGCGCTTGACCTCGTCCAGGTTGCGGCCGTTGGAGAGCGGGTAGTAGAACAGCGCCCGCACGATGCCGGTCGGATCGATGATGAACACGGCCCGCACGGCCTGGGTGTTGCTGGCGCCGGGTTGCAGCATGCCGAAGGCCCTGGACACCTCCATGGTCAGATCGCTGATCACCGGGAAGGTGACCTCGACGTCCTTCATGCCCTTGTAGTCGATCTTCTCCTTGATGGTGCGCAGCCAGGCGATGTGGCTGTAGGTGCTGTCGATGGAGAGGCCGAGCAGCTTGCAGTTCAGTTTCTCGAACTCCGGCTGCATCGTGGCGAAGGTCATGAACTCGGTGGTGCATACCGGCGTGAAGTCGGCCGGGTGGGAGAAGAACACGACCCACTTGCCCTTGAAGTCGTCCGGGAAGTTGATCGGTCCCTGGGTCGTCTCGGCCTTGAAGGCGGGCGCCCTTTCGCCGATCAGCGGCAATCTCGCGGTTCCAGCGTTACACATGATGCGCGGTCCTTTCTTGTTTCACATCCGGTTGCTTACCTCTACTCGCCGATCCCCAGACCGGCGAGGACGAAACCGACTCCGTAGGCAGAAGCGGCCGCCAGGCCGCCGACCACGAGCATTTCCAGGCCCGACTTGAGCCAAGGGCGCCCGGTGATGCGGGCCTTGATGGCCCCCAGGGCGAACAGCATGACGCCGGTCATGCCGCACGACGCCCCGAAGGTGTAGGGGCGCAAGGCGGGGAGCGCAAACGAGACCACGTGAGCCAGCAGCGGCACCACGCCGAACACGGCGAACGCGAGGAACGTGGCCACGGCATTGGCCAGGGGCGACTCGTCGCTCTGCAGGATGCCCAGCTCCTCGACCATCATGATGTCGGCCCAGGCCTCGGGGTACTTCGCGATCGTGTCGACCACGGACTGCGCATCCGGCTCGCTCATGCCCTTGGCGGTGTACAGCTCGACCAGTTCGTGCTTCTCCCCCTCCGGGTAATTCTGCGTCTCCCAGACCTCCCGCTGCCGTTCGGCCGCAGCGTACTCGTTCTCGGCCTTGGTGCTGAGGTAATCGCCGATCGCCATGGAGAGGCCATCGGCGATCAGGTTGGCGAAGCCGAGGATGAGCACGACCCCCGCGGACAACGAGGCCCCGGCGACGCCGGCCACGACGGCAAAGGTGGTGATGATGCCGTCCAGGCCGCCATAGACGGTGCTCTTGATGTAGCGGCCCTGCCCGGTCTGGTGCTGCTCGGGCGGGCTCTCGTGCGCCAGGCGGCTCTGCTCAGCGTCACCGACGGCGTAGGCCCGTTTGGCCCCCTGCAAGTCACGTGAGATCATTCATCGCATCTCCTTCCATCCCGAGTTCGGCGCCTATTTCTCGCGTGCGAACGGCCAGGCCATGACACCGCCTTCCATGACCTTCACATTGGTGAAGCCGTGGGCCTGGAGCAAGCCGGCAGCCTCATAGCCGCGCAGCGAGATCTTGCAGTAGCAGACGATCTCTACCTTTGTCCACCGGCAGGTCCGCCAGGCGCTTTCGCAAGGCGCCCAGCGGAATGAGGACCTCGCCGATGCCCAGGCGCATCTGTCGAACACCTTGCAGACTCCGGTGTGCAGCGTGCCGGGGAACTTCACCTGCGGCCCGTTGACCACATTCTGCCCGACCACGCGGCCCTCGAGGTTGGCCAGGTCGCCGTAGGGCGCGTGCACCCTGGCGCCGGTGATCAGATGGGGGATTTCGACACAGTCGCCCGCGGCATAGATGTCGGGGTCGGACGTCTGCATGAACTCGTTCACCAGGATGCCGCCCCGCGCGCCTACTGCCAGTCCAGCCTGCTTGGCGTCGTAGCGCGTGGCGTCGCCGGAAACCAGGCATTCCGTCCGCCCGCAGTCCGCGCAGTTCTTGACCAGAAAAACCTGGTTGGCGCGCGTCTCCTTGACGGCAAGGACGAGCTTGCCGCACTGGTTGCAGTACGCTCTGTTGGTATGCGTCTCGCTCATACTGAAGTCGGCACCTTCCCCTGCTATGGCGGCAGCGCTGGGACTGCGCCCGAGCGTCTTCAATGGCCCCACATGGGGTGCATACGACCGGGACGCCGTGCCGCCCCCCAGCTTCAGGCTCGTCTCCACCTTGGACCTGTGACTGACTTGATCCCTGCGCGGGTACAGCCGACCTCACGCCTCACGCGACTGCAACTCCTCGCCGGCCCGGACGAGACGCGCGCTGTTGAAGATGATGATCAGGGAACTGACGCTGTGCAGCACCGCTGCCACCACCGGGGTGACGATGCCGATGGTGGAGAAGTACAGCCCCAGCAGGATGAAACCAAGGCCCAGGGCCAGGTTCTGGTTCATGAACAGCCGGGCTTTGCGGGCCAGAGCGATGAAGAAGGGGATGCGGCGCAGGTCATTGTTCATCAGGGCGACGGACGCGCTCTGGATCGCCACATCGCTGCCGATGGCGCCCATGGCGATGCCGATGTCGCCGGCGGTCAGGGCCGGCGCGTCGTTGACGCCGTCGCCGACGACAGCCACCAGGATACCGGCCTCATGGAGCTCGCGCACATAGGCCGCCTTCTCCTCGGGCAAGCAGCCCGCCTTGATCTCGGTGATGCCCACTTTGGCGCCGACGCTGCGCGCCACCGTCTCGTTGTCACCCGTCACCATGCAGCACTGCGTCACCCCCAGCTCGCGCAGTTGGCGGATGGCTTCCGCCGCGACGGGCCGCAGGGCGTCGCGCAGGCCGATCCAGCCGAGGATCTGCTGTTCCTTGGCGACGAAGACGATGCTCATCGCGGCCGTCTCGGGGTCGGCAAGGGTGGCGGCCATGCCGCGGGTGTCCAGCCCTTCGTCGTTGAGCCAGGTCTCGCGCCCCACCCGGCAGGTGGCCCCCGCGAACACGGCTTTCACGCCCCGGCCGGCGACCTCGGTGTACTCTTCCGGGTCGCGCCAGGCGATGCCGGCCTCGCGCGCCAGCCGTTTCATCGCCTCGGCAGCCGGGTGATTGCTGTGGTACTCGGTGGTGGTGGCGACCAGGAGCAGTTCGGCCAGGTCCACGCCCTCGGCGGGCTGCAAGCGGGCCACCTCGAGATTGCCCTCGGTCAACGTGCCGGTCTTGTCGAAGACCACGGCTTTGACGCGCGCCGCGATCTCCAGCAGCGAGATGTCCTTGATCAGAATGCCGAGCCGCGAAGCCGCCGCGATGGCCGCGATCACCGCCGACGGGGTCGCGATGACCAGGGCGCAGGGGCAGGACATGACCAGCACGGCAATGACCCGGTTGATGTCGCTGGTGAAAAACCACACCAGCGCGGCGATCATCAGGATGGTCGGCGTGTAGTAGCCGACGTACCGGTCGATCATGCGCATGATCGGCAGTTTGGAGCGCTCCGCGTCGGCGATCAGATGCCGCACTTTGCCCAGGGTGGTGTCCGTGCCGATGCGGGTGACGCGGAAGTCCACCAGGCCGGTCAGGTTCTGGGTGCCGGCGTAGACTTCGTCCCCGGCCGCCTTGTCCACCGGCAGCGACTCGCCGGTGATCGAGGCCTGGTTGACCGAACTGTTCCCCGTGACGATCACGCCGTCGGCCGGCAGATTCTCGCCCGGCCGCACCCGGCAGACGTCACCGACCCGCAGTTCGTCGAAGGCGTCCACCTGCTCCTCCCGCCCGTCCACGATCCGGCGCGCCACCCGCGGCGTTAGCCGCACCACCGCCTCGATCGCCGCTTCGGCGCCAATGGCGGTCTTGCGTTCCAGCGTGATCGTCACCAGCATGAAGAAGGCGACCGCCCCGGCGGTGCGGTACTCGCCGTTGGCGAAGGCGGCCAGCAGGGCCAGGGCCACCAGCTCGTTCATGTAGACCTTACCCTGGAGCAGATCCTTACCGGCAGACCAGAAAATGGGCAACGACAGCACCAGGGCCCCGACGAGGCCGCTGAGCATGACGGCGAAGGGGTCGATGGTCGCGGCGAAGAAGCGGTGGGCCAGGTACGAGTTGAGCACCAGGATACCGCCGAAGAGCGCCAGGCCGATGTGGGTGGCCTCGCGGTGGGCGTGGCCGTGACCGTCGCGCTCCTGCCGCGCCCTCTTCTCGAGTACTTCGCTTGGGCTCTCAGCCAGCATGGCTCAATCCTTGTGTCGCGCTACCATCGCGGTGCGGCGTACCGTTCATCGCTGGGCCTCCGGCGGCGGCGCGCCCTCGCCGGCCGCGCGACTGCCCCATTTGGCGGGCTGCGGCCCAAGCTGCAGGCGCAACTCCTGGCGGCTGCTCTCGGCCGCCCGGATCACATACTTGGTCTCAACCTTCTTCAGCACATCCCGGATGGCGTCGGAGTAGAGGGCAACCAGCATGGTGTGCGGGTTCTTGCGGTACTCGGTCAGCACCGTGAGAAAGGAGGTGCTCGCGGCCCGCACCGATTCGACCGTGCGCGTACGGTAGGCCCTGGCCTCATCCAGAACGCGGTAGGCCTCGCCTTCGGCCGCGGGCACGACCTGAGCCGCATACGTGCCGGCCGCCTCGACGATCTGCCGCTGCTCCGTGGCGGCATCGCCCACCCGGCGGAACGCCGTCAGGGTAGCGGTCGGCGGCTGGATGTCGACCAGGTTGACCGACTGCGCGTCGACGCCCATGTCCAGCACCGCCAGCTTCTGCTCCAAACGCTTGCGCACGTTATCGGTCAGCAACTCCTTCACTTCAGGATCACTGGCGCTGGCCCGTGAGGAGCGCAGCATGTCCTCAACACTCCACGTGCTGATCTCCGCCAGCGCGGCGTTGGCCAGGAGGTCCTGCAGAATCGCCGCATGGCCCTTGGGCGGCAGCGGCTTGCCATCCGGACCGGGGGGATCCTCACTGTCATCATAGAACGCCAGATAGTAGCGCTTCGCATCGCGCACCCGGTAGGTGAGAGTCCAGACCGCATGCATGATGTTGGTGTCGCCGGTCAGCACGTAGCCGTCCTGGCCCGGGACCAGGGGTAGGTTCTCCATCGCCGCCGGGTCGGGCGTCTGGATCTGGTTGGGGTTGACCCGCGGCCAGAACACCGTGTCCGTGGACACTGAGAGGGCCTGCTGCGCCGGGATCTTCTTCACGAAGTCCACCGGGTACGGCCAGGCCCAGTACCAGTGGCCGCTGGTCAGCACCGCGGTCGGCCCCCGGGTGCTGTCGAGGACCATCTCCTGCAAACGCCCGAAGCGGAACAGTAGCGCCTCCTTGCCGTCCTCCACCCGGAAGACGCCGCTGAACACCATCCACACGAAGATCACTATGATCAGCACGCGCAGGCCGAGGAAGAGGACGTGGAACATCCTCATCAGGGCCTGCAGGCCGGCCCCCGGTCCATCGCTGTCCCGCGGCGGTTCGCTGACGGTCTCGAGGCTCATGGCTTGGCGTCCGTCGGGTTGCTCTTCAGGTCGCCGCCGATGTCCGTGGCGCCCTTCAGGAAGAGATCGTACGGCGGGGTATTGGTGTCGACCACCAGCGTGGTCTTCTCGGACAGCGTCAGACGCAAGGCGTCCAGCTTGCGCAGGAAGGCGGCCAGTTCCGGACTCTCCTGGAAGACGGCGTAGCTCTTGGCGGCCTGCTCGTCGCCCTCGGCCCGGATGCGCTTGGACTCGGCCTGCGCCTTCGCCACCGTGTCACTGGCCTCGCGGTCCGCTTCGGCCTTGATGCGTTGCGCCTCGCGCGACCCGATCGAAAGGTACTCCTGGGCCCGCTTCTCACGCTCGGCCCGCATGCGGGCAAACACCTTCTGCGTGACCTGCTCCGGGAAGCCGATGTGCTTGAAGCCGATATCGACGATCTCGATGCCGTAGTCCAGCGCCCGCGGCTGGGCCATGGCCAGGATGGCCTTCTCGATGTCGGCCAGGCGGGCCTTGGCTGTGTCGGTGTTGACGATCTCGGCCAGCGCGTGCTGCGGCAAGACGTTGTTGCGGGAACTGCGCACCAGGGCATCGAGTTCCGAGGAGTAGTCCGTACCGGGCGGGAAGCTCTTGAAGAACAGGGCCGGATCGGCGACGCGCCAGAGGACGTAGGTGGAGACCACGATCTGGTTGTTGTCGCTGGTGGTGATCTGCTCGGTCCGCCCCTTCTTCAACTCATAGGTCTGCAGGCGCTTGTCCGTGCGCCAGACGTCCTCGACAAACGGCCACTTCCAATGCAAACCGGCCTCGTACACCCGCACTTTGCCGGAGCCGTCCGTCTTGGCCTTGCCCAGGCGCTTGACCAGGGCAATCTCCGTCTCGCGCACCTGGAAGGTCACCAGGCCCGCCACGAAGATCCCGACCACGACGGCCGCCAGAACCACGACCGGCCAATGCTGCATCAGCGAACGCTTTTCATTCATAGCTGGGGTAGTCCTCCCGCCCGGGGCTCGGGCCTGGATGGTCACTCTTCTTTGCCTACCTTCTCGACGTCCAGGTCAAGCAGATCCGGGCGCATCTTCTCCTGCAGGTCAAGGATGAACACCTCGCTGCCCTGCGTCGTGGCAACCACGTACTTGCGGGTGGCAGCGCCCTCGTTCTCCAGCACGTCCAGGTAGCTGTTCAGCACGAACATGCTGGGACAGGCCCGGTAGGCGAGCAACTGCTTGAGAAAACGCTCTGACTCAGCCTGCGCCACCGCGCCCCGTTCCTGCCGGTAGGCTTCGGCCCCGCTGACCAGGGCGATCTGTTGACCTTCCGCCTTCGGCTTGAGCTGGGTCGCATAGGCTTCCATCTCCAGGACGCGCTGGTGCATCTCCTCCGAGGCGCCGACCACCTCGTTGAAGGACGCACCTACCTCCAGCGGCGGGTGCAGCGTCTGCAGCCCGACGAAGGCGATCCGGATGCCCAGCTCGTGGGCGTCCGCGGAGGCCTGAATGCGTCGTTGCAGGACATCGGCGCCGGCCGCCCGACCGGCGCCAAGGATGCGGTTGAAGTCCGAACGCGCCAGGAAGTGCACCACCTCGCGGGTGGCGAGGGCCTTCAACTCCGTGCGGGCATTGGCATGCCGGTAGGCAAAGTCGTAGAGGTTGCTAACGCGGAAGTACACCGGGATCTCGGCGGCGAGCATGGAGACCGCCAGCGCGGCGCCACCGTCCGGCTTCACCTCGCCGGGCGGGGGCTCGTTGGCGACGCTGAACATGAGCCCATTCCCGTGCTCGCCGCTGCTCCAGAGGATGGTCTCGGAATGGAGGGCTTTGTCCTTCTGCGGACCCGCCGTCTTGGGTTTCCGGTGACCGTGCCCGTCATCGTCGAGTGCTTCGGTGGCGGGTTCGGGTGACACGGCATCGGCACCGCCGAGGATGACCTCCTGGAGCTGCTCGACCGGGAACACCAGGATCCGGGCCAGCGGCCAGGGCAGCTTCACGTACAGGCCCGGCAGCAGGACCCGCGGCGCGCCGGACGAGTCCGTCAGCACCCGCCCCAGGCGCTCCGGGATACCGTTCTCGTAGGGGTTGACCGTCACCATACAGGTCAGCAGCCACAGCAGCAGGACCATACACACCGCGAACGGCGCAACCGTGCGCTCCAGAAAGCGGTAGAACCAGACCTCCGAGACCTGAAAGCCGAACTGGTAGTCCAAGGAGGTGGCCACATTGCGCGCCACCCCGCCGGGCTCGGTGAACAGGGCCAGGATCCGGCTCTCGGGCAGCGGCCGTTCGCTCTCACCCGGCATGCGCGGACGGTAGAAATCGATCACGAAACTGAGGACGAACTCGACCCCCAGGGCAAGGAGCAGCCCGGTCGACACCAACGCACAGCGGTGGTCCACCACCAACACCCATTTCTGGAAATGCTCGCACAGCATCACGCCGCCGCTAAGCACGAACAGTCCGCCGGCCAGGAACATCCAGGCACCCGGCGGCCGCAGCCAACGGCACCCCGGTTCGCGCGAGACGCCGATGAAGTAACTGCCGCAGATGGCGGAAAACAGCCCCAGGATCATGCTCAGGGTCGTCATGGCCAGCGGCTGGCGCGCCACCGGGAAGGCCGGCTGCTGCCCCCAGGCGCGCCACAGCAGCGTGCCGGTGACCAGGATCGCCAGGCCCAGGACGATGGTGAAGAACGGCACGAAGTACTTGGCGAACTGCTCGTTGGCCCGGGTGGCCAGCCGTACCGCTTCGTCGGCATCCTCGAACAGCTCGGTGCTGGCGTGGCTGCGCCGGTAGTCCGCGACCTGCTCCTGCTCGACCGCCTGGCGCCGCGCGAAGCCGGCCCGGGCCGCGGCCAGCAGCGCGAGCAATGCCACCACTCCGGCCGCCAGGTAAGCCGGCACCATAGCGGTGCCGTTCGCTGCCTTCGAAAGCAGGATGCCCAGGGCCAGCGTCGCCAGGCCGATGCCTGCGGCCACATAGCCGAGGAGCACGGGTCGTTTCGAGGTGTCCGTCATCCGCCGACTGCCTCCTGTCTGACCGAGGCTCTTGCAGAACCTCTGCAAGAGCCGGGTTTCAGGTGTCGGGTTTCAGTGTTCAGGAACGCCATCCAACTGAAACCTGAACACCGAACACGCCACGTGCAGAAGAGGTTCTGCAAGTGGCTCTGACCATCAGTGGTCGCAGACGTTGTCGCCGGTCTTGAGGGTACCCTCAAGATAGGCGTGGACCAGAGCTTCGGGCGCCTCGGCGGGCGCCCCAACCACGACCTTGATGCCGCTCTCGGCGAAGAGGACTTGGGCACGCTGGCCCATACCGCCGGCGATGATCACCTGGGCGCCGCGTTCGGCGAGCCAGCGCGGCAGGAGTCCGGGCTGGTGCTCCGGGGCGGCCAGAGTCTCCTGTTTCAGGATCGCCTTGGTCTGGGGATCGACATCAATCACGGCGAACGCCTCGCAATGGCCGAAGTGCATCGTCAGTCGGCCATTGGCCACGGGGATCACGATTCGCATGGTCTTCTCCTTGGGTGGGTTGTCCGCTTGGGGTGCTTGCTCTGGCGCGGTCGCTTCGTCGCACTCTGCCAACGCCAGGATGGGGGCGACGACACGGCCGAAGGCCTTGGCCGTCACCGTGCTGCTGTGGTGAGCCATGAACGGTGTGCCGGCATCGCAGGCCACGCCGACGGCCGGGTCGATAGGGATGCGGCCCAGGAAGGGCACTCCCATCTCGGTCGCCAGGCGCTCCCCGCCGCCCGTCTTGAAGATGTCGGTGACCTCGCCGCACTTGGGGCAGACGAAACCGCTCATGTTCTCGATGACGCCGAGCACGGGCAGGCTCAGTTGCCGGCAGAAGCTGATGGAACGGCGCACGTCGGCGGTGGCGACGTCCTGCGGGGTGGTGACGATGACCGCGCCGTCGGCATCCTCGATGAGCTGGCACACCGACAGCGGCTCGTCGCCAGTGCCGGGGGGCGAATCGATGATCAGGTAATCCAGGTCGCCCCACTCCACGTCTTTGAGAAACTGCTTGATGACGCCCATCTTCATGGGGCCGCGCCAGATCACCGCGTCGTTGCGGTGCTGGAGCAGGAAACCGATGGACATGACCTTCATTCCCGCCGCATCGACGGGCTGGACGACGCCATCGGTGACCTGCACGCCGGCGTCCTCGAGCCGCAACATGGTCGGGATGCTCGGACCGTGGATATCCACATCGAGCAGGCCGACGCGCCTCCCGGCCAGCGCCAGCGTGACCGCGAGGTTGACCGCCACCGTGCTCTTGCCGACCCCGCCTTTGCCGGACATGACGAGGATCTTGTGCCGGATCCTCTGCAGGCGGTCATGCAGTTGCTGTTGCTCCACCGCCGCTGCGTCAGGGGTCTTGCCGGCGCCGGGCGCCCTCGCTACGCCGATACAGGCTCTGCCGGTGGGGCCGGTGGTCGTGGGTGTCTGACCCTTGCTCGTGCACGAGTCCATGATGTGTCCTTTCGTTTCCTCAGAACGCCCACGTGGTCCCGACGGCGCCGGGAACGCAGCCGCCGGGGAATGTCGCCCAGAGCGCGGCCGTAGCGGCCATGCCGGTACAGTGCATTGGGCACAGTGTCTCGATCGCGAACCGTTGCAGGGCCGCCAGCGTCCGGGCGAGCCGTTCGGGTGAGGCCGCCCGCAGATGCAGGCCGCCCAGCACGGCGCGCAGCGGCGCATTGCCGGTCAGATCCTTGATGCGGTCCAGAGTGTTGACCACCCCGGCATGGGCACAGCCGAGGAGGACGATGGTCCCCTGGCCAGTGGCGACGAAGAGCGCCTGGTCGTCAAGAAGAGGATCCGCGTGGTCGCCCTCGGGGTCCAGGCAGAGGGGTTCAGTAGTCGGCTCATCCAGATGCCGGCGCGGGATTTCGCCGGTCGTGCAGACTCCCGGCATGACCTCGACCGGTTCGCGCGACGGGAGCAGGTGACAACGCGGTCCCGACAACGAGGTCAGAGACGGGAGGGGAATGCCTATCGACCGCGTGCCAGCCTCCTCCCGGTGGAACTTCGGGAGCAGGGCGTCGGGGTGGGCATGGACGGTCACGCAGCCCAACGTCTTCCCGAGCACGGACGCGAGGCCGCCCGTGTGGTCATAGTGGCCGTGGCTCAGGACCACCGTGTCCACCGTCTGCAGGTCAATGGACAGGGCTTTCGCATTGGCCGCCAACACCAGGCCCTGGCCGGTATCGAAGAGTAAGCGGCGGTCACCGGCCTCAACCCAGAAAGCCAGGCCGTGTTCCGCCAGAAGACCGCGCGTGCCGACCGTGTTGCTGGCCAGCACGGTAACCCGGATAGTGGCGCGCTCAGCCATGGTTGCCTCCCGTGCCCGTGAGTGAAGCATCTCGCGCAGACAGCAAGGCACTCCATACGTCACGGATATCGTCGTCGGCGGCGGAAGAGCCCATCTCGACGACGGTGCGCCCGGCGACCTGTGCCTGGGTGACCATCCGGTCGTAGCGCACCCTGCCGGTAACGACCGCGGCCGCCGCCCGGGCGACGGACTCGATCTGCTCCGTCAACTCCGGGTTGATATCCCACTTGTTCACACAAACGGCGGCCTGGACGCCGAAATGGCGGGTCAACTCCAGGACGCGCTGCAGATCGTGGAGGCCCGAGAGGGTCGGTTCGGTCACCACCAGCACCTGCGCGGCGCCGCTGATGGCTGCGATCACCGGGCAACCCACGCCCGGCGGTCCGTCGACCAACACGGTGTCCGCAGCACGGTCCGCAGCCTGATCGCGGGCCACCGTACGGACCTGGCTGACCAGCTTGCCGGAGTTCTCGCCGCCGGGGTTCAG
>CAILKC010000364.1 GCA_903834675.1 uncultured Victivallales bacterium
CAACTGCGCATAGGACAGGACCTGGCGATGCCGGCCGGTCGCCAGGTCCATGACGCTGACGCCATCTTCCGCCGGCGCCAGGACGTCGGCGAAGGGGTCCGGGACTTCCTCGTAGCCGTAGCCGGGGCGGAAGTCGTAGACCCGGCTCAGGTTGATGCACAGGGCCTGGGTGCCGTCGCGGGCGACGTTGGCCACGGGCAACGGCAGGACGCGGCGGGCACCGCTGGCCAGGTTGTGGATACACGTGCCGAGGCGCCCGCCTGCGAAGACGTTGTACAGGCACGTGTCCGACTGCCCGCCCAGCCACTGCAGCATCGCGCCCTGCTGGAAGTTCCAGGCCCGCGTCTCGGCGAACGGCGTGAACGGCAAGTCCCCCTCTGCCGCCCCGGGCGTCGGCAGGGGTACATGGCCGATCGTGGCCACGTCCTCCGGTGTGGGGAAACGGTCGCGGAACAGGACCTCCTGGCAAAGGTGCCGGTCCTGCGCGTCCGCCGCCGGCACATCGTAGTAGCCGAAGAAGAAGTGTCCGCGCGGCGGCGTGAGCCGACGCAACGGTGCGTTCAGGTCCGTGATCTCAGGCATGGTCTGCTTGCTCCTGCTCTGGTGGTCTGTAAGTGACCAACCGCAACTTCTCCTATCTCACGCGCTGCTGCCAGGCGGCATAGAGCTGCTTCGCTGCGTCGACCGAGGCCGCGTGGGTGTGCAGGACCAGACCGCGACCGCCGCGACGCGGCACCCCGCGGACGGGTTCGCGGGCGAGGAACGCATCCATGGGCTGAACAGCGGCGGCGGCCCGGCGCACCGCGGCCGCCGTATCGGTCTCGTACTCGGCCGCCTTGGGCAGCGGCCCGCATGGCGGCGAGACGATGAGCGGGATGCGCTCCTCTTGCCCGGCGAACACGCGGCGGCAGAGGCGGATGGGGTCTGTCAGTCTGTCCATGCTCGTCTTCTCTGGCTTCACCGTTCTGGCGGGTCCTCCCAGGACTTGCCTGGCTCGGAAGGGCATCCCCTGCCGCCGACGTGATGTCGGCCGGCGTTCACTGGCCGGCGAGCGGCCAACTGGCCCGCAGCGGGTCGGCATAGCACCCTATCTTATCAACCGGGATCGGTTCGAATCCGAGCTTGAGCGCGGGCGACTCCGGCCTGAGTCGATAGTCGTCCTTGGCGGCATCCACGAAGAGAGGGTCGGCGACCAGGGAGTGCAGGTCCATGCCCTGTGCCTGCCAGGCCTCCCATTCGTCCATGAGGATCGCCTCCCGCAGTTCCACCTCGTCCACCCACAGCGTGCCCTCGTCGCGGCACAGCATCACCCGCACGTAGAAGGTCTCCTCCAGACCAGGCTGATAGTTGCTGTCCCCCGGTTTGGGGAAGCGGAAGGCGACCTCGTACTGGCACCACGCCGAGCCCACGATGACCTCCTTTGTGAAGCGCACGTCGTGGACGCCGCCCTTGTACGACAGCGCCTCCACGGTCACGGGAGTGCCCTCGACGGCAGACTTCAGCCACACGGAGAAGCGGTAGGCGTGACCGGGAACAACAGGCTTGATATGGGCGCTCTCGAGCATCACCTGGCGCTCCCACGGCGGTTTCCCTTCGAGCGCGGGAGAAGCGACTCCCAGCAGCCGCAGCGCCCGCTGGCCCTCGTGGACCACGTCGGTGACGGGTTCGGCCCTGGAGGCGGGGAGCGGCAGGCGGCAGGTCCAACCCGGTGGCAGGCCAGCGGGGTTGCCCTCCTCGAAACCCCCATTGGGAGCTAGGTCCGGTCCCGTGGTTTCTTTGACCGCAAACTGTCCGGTGCGGACGGGGTGACCACCCTGCCAGATGAGATTGCGGTCGGAGGGATTGTCGGCGAATGAGACGTTGCTGTACCGAACCGCCTTTGCCTCGGTTCCATGAGGGGCTAGGATGTTGCGCCGCAGTTGGTTGTGGTGCATGGTGCGGCCATCGGGCAGAGCGGCGGTGCGCGGGTCGCGCAGCGTGCTGCCCTCCCGGTGCCAGGCGGGCTGGCCGACGACGGCGTCGTAGTGTTTGGCCCACCCGTTGGTCTCCATCCCCATTCTCCAGAAGAAATGGTCCACGGTCCAGCCGGTGAATTCGATCTGCTGTTCGCCGCAGTCCACGATGATGTTGTTCTCGATCAGGTTGTCGCGGCCATCGTGGAGATGGAGCCCGCCCCGCGGCGCCCGCGCGACGATGTTGCCATAGGTGTGGGTGCCCATGGCGCTCCAGTCCAGGTAAATGCCCCAGGCGAAATAGGGTGCCCGCCATTCGCCGTTGACGCGCCCGCGGCCGATCACGTCATGAATGAAGTTGTAGCGGATGACAGACCCGTGCGTGCCGCGCCAGTCCCACGCGCTGCAGTAGATCGCGCCGGTATCGGTGGTTTCGAGGGATACGTGGTGCAGGTGGTTCAGCTCAATGACGTAGTCACAGCCGCTGGCGACGACGGCAAAGCGTGGCACGTCGTGAACCAGGTTGCGCGAGACGCGGTTGCCCACGCCACCGACGGCAATCCCAGAGCCCTGCTTGTAGAAGACGCCGGTGTGCCAGATGTGGTTGTTCTCAGCGTAGTTGCCGGCGTGGGTGCGGGTGACGATGTCACCCCCTGACAGGCTGATCCCACTGTGGCCGGTCTCGCTGATGTCACAGCCGACGATGCCGCTGTACTTGCCGCCAGAAAGAGCCACGCCCGAGCCGTTGTACTCCCCCACGTTCCGGATCGTGCATGCGGCGAGCCGACAGTTCTCGGTGTTGTTCATGGTGACCGCGGTACCCTCGCAGACCTCAATCCCCAGCCCCTGCACCGTCACGTGGCGCGTACCCTCAAGCTGCAGGATCGTCTGCAGCACCGGCACGCAGACCGTCTCCCCCGCGAGCGGCTTCGGCGGCCAGAACCACAGCGTGCTCTCCTTCTCGTCCAGCCACCACTCACCGGGCGCGTCCAGCTCCTCGCGCAGGCCCATGACGTAGTAGCGGTCGCCGGGGTTGATGCGGTACGAGCAATCATTGGCCAGGGTAATCGTCCGTTGCGCCGGGTCCGTGGAGGCGATTGGGACGAAGTCATTCCACCACTCGAAACCGGCGAAGATGCAGACGCGTCCCTGCGTCGGCTCGGCCCACCGCCGCGCATCCGTTTCGCGATACTGCAATACGCGTTTCCCCATGGGAGCGGCATCCCAGGTCGTTCCCGCAGCAGGGGCCTTCGGGTCGACATAGGCCCAGCCGCCCGTGAAGGGCTCCTTGGGGTCGAAGTTGGGGTAGCGCGCCAGGATCATGCGGCGCCCGCCCATGAAGAGTTGCTTGAAGCTCGCTCCCTTGAGGCCCTGTGCCGTGAGGTCGGCCTTCAGAATCTGGCCCTCGCCAGGGACGAAGCCCGTGACGGCGCGGCCACCGCTGAGGATCGGTTTCTCGTTTTGATAGGCGCGAAACGTCACCGGCGCCTCGGCGGTGCCGGAGTCCTGCGCGCCGAGCGTCAGCGTCTGCGGCAGCGCGTACACCCCGCCGCGCAGGAAGAGGGTGGCTGGCCCCATGAGCTTGCCCGCGGCCCGCAGTTCGCGGAGCGCATTCCGGGCACGCTCAACCGTGGCGAAGGGCCGCTCCAGTGTCCCCGGGGCGTCGTCCTTCCCCGTTGGGGCCACCCAGAACTCCACCGCCGCCGGGGCTGACCAGCAGCAAAACAGGGCCAGTCCCATCACGGTCGAAATTCGCATGCTCCTACTCCTTTACTTCGCCGGGATCGCGTCGATCTCCAGGTTGTCCACATAGAACACCGACGGGCCATTCGTGTTGGACATGATCACGAACTGCTCCAGGGACAGGAATTTCGGGTTGCAGGCGAGGCCCTTGAAGACCTGCGGCTCGCCTCCCGGCAGCTTGATCGTGAGGTCGTACATGCCGTCGGCGCGGGCGCCGATGCCGCAGGTGACATCGAAGCGTACCCACTGGCCCGCGGGCACCTGCAGCAGGCGCTTGTCGTTGGCGGCCAGGAAGCCCTCCGGGTCGACGCGCAGGTTCGGCCCCAGGCTATAGACGGCCGGGTCGTCGCGCCACTCGTAGACGAAGTCCGCGCCCGTCTCCCAGCGCAGGTCGAAACCGCCATGCAGCAAGCCCTCGTCGACTTCCCAGACATAGGCGGCGTAGGGCACGAAGGCGTGCTTGAGACCAGCGGCGTCGGTGAACTTCAGGCTGTGCTTGCTGCCGGCTGCCGCCGTCTCGTCCGTGACCCGCGCGGTCCCGGCCGTGCCTTCCTCGCCGATCGCCGCCCCGTGCTCGCCGTCGCCGACCGCGTAATCCTCGTAGTCCCGCCGAGCCGGCTGGGCTGCGGCCTCGCGGCGAGGCGAGTAGTCCGCCGGCTCGCGGTGGACTTGCAGCTCGGGTCGGGGCCAGGTGCGACGCTCGGGTGAGGCGTAGTTGCCCACCCCCGAGATGTCGATGGGCCTGAAGCCGAGCTTGAGAGCCGGTGAGTCCTTCTGGAGGGCATAGTCCTGCTGGTCGGGCGCGGCAAACAGCGGGTCCGCGACGAGCGAGGCCTTGTCCTGCCCCAGCGCCTGCCACTTGGCCCAGCACTCCCGCAGCGGCCCACGCACCGCGGCCGCCCGGATGCGAGGGTTCTCGCCGCCGCCGTAGGCCAGGTTGCGGTCGAAGGTCACGTACTCAGGCTTCCAGGCCCCCAGGTCGTACAGCACAGCACCTGGCGCCAGGTTGGCCACGATGTTGCCCTCGAAGCGGTTGCCATTCATCTCGTACTTGGGCCAGGGGCCGATGCGACACTGCGTCCGTTGCGCGTTGACCAGGATGTTGTTCTCGCAGACATTGATGCTGCCCCCGTTGACGTGGTAGCCGCCGAGAGTCGTGTTGTAGACCACGTTGTCATGTACGGACCAGCCGCTGGAGGCGAGGTCGAGGTAGATGCCCCACGAGTAATGCGGGTACTCGAACCGGTTGGCGCTGTCACGGCCGTAGCCGCCCGCGTCGTGCAGCAGATTGTGGTGGATCTCGTTGCCGAGGTTCGTGGCCCGGAGCGCCTGCTCGTCCGGCTTACCCCAGTCCACGCTGGTCACCGTGTAGATCAGCCCGGTGTCGCAGGTCTCGATATTCATGTGGTGTATGTGGTTGTAGGCGATGACGTTGTCGTTGCCGCCGTTGTAGCTGACCCCGAAGCGTGGGCCGTCGTGGATGTGGTTACGCGTCACCTGGCAGTGCGCCACCGACCACAGCACCACGCCGGCGTGCGCGTTATGGTAGTCGCCGTAACCGAAGTCGTGGATGTAGTTGTTGTCGATGACATGATGGCTGACCCGCTCGTGCGCCGTGGGCTCGCCCCACAGGCGGATCGGCTCCTGCCCCGTCTGCGTGATGTCACAGCCCGCCACTCGGCAGGCGTGGGTCTCGTCACTCAGGTGGACCGCGATGTCGACGTTGCGGAC
>CAILKC010000365.1 GCA_903834675.1 uncultured Victivallales bacterium
GGAATACGGCGCCAGTGCGACCGCCTACGAGAACGGCCGTCTGACGATCCAGTTCGGTCGCGCCCGGGCCACGGCCGTGGTCCGCATCGAGGTCACGGCGCAGTACTTCCGCTTCACCGTCGAAGCGTTCCGCGGCGAGGTGGACGAACTACGCTTCATCAACCTGCCCACGCGCCTCAGAGCCAAGGCCGACGAGCCCTTTTCGGCGACCTGCATCGCGCTGAACCTGCAGACGAATGTCGAGGAACTGCCCGGCCCGCAGGAGCATCTCTGGGCGGCGGCCTATCAGCGTTTCGGCTTTGTCGGGGCGACGGCTGGCATCGCCGCGGCGCCCTTTACCATGCTGCGCGAGGCACTCAAAGAGCTAGTTGGCAAGGCCCCTGGCGTGCCGCACTCGCCCTACGGCGGGCCGTGGGCCATGGATGCCGACATCACCCATGGCTCGTATCTGTTCGGTGCGCCCACGGAAAAGACCGTGGACGGCTGGATTGACCTGTGCCAGCAGCTCGGTTTCACCCAGATTGACTTCTGTGGGTGCCTCAACTATGGCGACTACCAGCCCTTTCCGCACCTGTACCCCAACGGCCGCGCCAGCGTCAAGGCGGTCACGGATCGGCTTCATGCCGCCGGGATTCTCGCCGGGCTGCACACCATGTCCTTCAGCATCAGCAAGAACTGCGACTGGATCACACCGGTGCCCGACCCGCGCCTGGCGATGGAGCGCGCTTACACCCTGGCTGCGGACCTGGGCGCCGCGGCGACCGTGGTTCCGGTGGTCGAGCCGACGGACGACCTGCCCCGCTACATCGGCTACTACGTGCGTCGCAGCATGACCCTGCAAATCGATGACGAGCTGATCGAGTTTGGCAGCGTGACGGAGGCCGCGCCCTACGGCGTCGCCGGCTGTAAGCGTGGCGCCTGCGGCACCCGGCCGGCGCCGCACGCCAAGGGGGCCAAGGTCCATCACCTCAAACAGTGCTGGGGTTGCTTCGTTCCCGATGGCGAATCGAGCCTGTTCACCGCGGTTGCCGACCGCATCGCCACGGTCATCAACGAGTGCGGCTTCGACTTCACCTACCTCGACGGCCTCGATGGCGCCCACGTCATCGGCGGCGAGGAGAACCGCTGGCACTACGGCGCCAAGTTCGCCTTCGAGGTATTCCAGCGGCTGCAGCGGCCGATCATGGTCGAGATGGCGACATTCCACCACCACCTGTGGTTTGTGCGTTCTCGCCTGCAAGCCTGGGACCACGCCGTCCGCGCCCACAAGCGCTTCATCGACATCCATGTGGCCTCAAACGACGGGGCCCGGCGCATGTTCATGCCGCTGCACCTGGGGTGGTCGCGCGTGCTGGCCTGGCTGGGTCCGGAGCACGATGTCACCTATCAGGACGACACCGAGCACATGTGGTGCCGCGGCATCGGCACCGACGCCGGTTACTCGCTGCAGTCGATCACCCCGGACACCTTCGCCAAGGAGCCTTGGCTGCGCCACCTGGCGCCGCTGATCAAGACCTACGAAACGCTGCGCCGCGAGCACTACTTCCCGGAAGCCGTCAAGGCGAAGTTGCGCGAGCCGGGGGCGGACTACACCCTGACCCGGGCCGCGGACGGCGAGTGGCAGTTCCTGCCCAGGCAGTACGTCCGGCACAAGATTGAGGATACCGACGGGGTTACCAACGCCTGGCACACGGTCAACCGCTTTGGGCGTCAGCCGTTGAAGCTGCGGATCGAGCCGCTCATGGCCTGCGGCCCGTACGAGGCGCCGGGGAACATCGTGCTGACCGACTTCAGCCAGCCGGGGGAGTTTGGCCCCCTCGGCGAGACGCACCAGATCCTCAACAGCGGCAAGCTCTACAGCTTCAAGGACGCGGCGCCGGGCCTGTCGGCGGAGATGCGGCCGTCAACGGCGCTGGTGCAGAGTGGCACCCACAGCGGCTGCTGGCGGGCCACGAACGCAGGGTCAAGCGAGCGGGTGATGACCTCCGCGCCGGACGATGCCTACTCGCTGCTGGATCATGCCGAGCGGGTGTACCGCCTGGGCTCGCCGTCCTGGGTCCGCCTGGGGCGCACGTACGCCCCTGCCCTCGACCTGAGCGCGCACCGCGGCCTGGGGGTCTGGGTACACGGCGACGGACAGGGCGAGTTGCTCAACCTCCGTCCAGCCAGCCTGGCCGCCTGGGACGCGCATGCCGAGCACTACCTCAGGATCGACTTCACCGGCTGGCGTTATGTCGAGCTGGTCGAGCCGGATACCGAGACCTTCGAGGAGCACTCCTGGCCCTACGGCCGCTGCATCTACAAGACCTACCGCGAGGGGCAGACCTTCAACAACATCGTCGGGCTCGAGCTCTGGTATAACAACGTGCCCGTCGGGCAAACGGTGACCTGCCATCTCAGCCCGATCAAGGCACTGCCGCTGGTCAGCCAGCGCCTGAGTCGGCCGGCGCTGACCCTTGGGGGGCGCACCGTCGTCTTCCCGGTTGACATCGAGACGGGTCAGTACCTGGAGTTGGGCGGGCCGGGCGACTGTAAGCTCTACAGCGCCAAGGGCGAGTTCATGAGCGACGTGCGGCCCGAGGGCGAGGTGCCGTGGCTGGAAGCAGGCGCCAACGCCCTGACCTTCCAGTGCGCCGCGACCGGGCCGCGGCCGCGGGCCTACGTCACCGTGATCTCGGCAGGCGATACGCCGTTGCGCCGCTGAACGACGTACAGCGCAGGTCACATCCTGACGTCTATCTCATCACTCTCGCGGGCTGCTGGCTACCATGGCCCGCACCGTGGCGACAATATCTGCGACCTGCGGCAGGCAGGCGTCCTCGAGCGAGGCAGCGTAAGGCATCGGGGTGTTCAGCGCCCCCAGTACCTTCGGGGCCGCCTTCAAGGAGCCGAAGTCGGCCTCGACCACCCGGCGCAGGATCTCGGCCCCGACGCCACCGCGGCGGGGTGCATCATGCACGACCAGCAGCCGACCGGTCTTGCGCACCGAGGTCAGGATTGTCGCCAGGTCCAAGGGCACCAGCGAGCGCGGATCGACCACCTCGAGGCTGATCTCGCCGTGCAGGGCCGCCGCCGCCTCGAGCGCCTTGGTGACGCCATAGGACACGCCGACCACGGTGATGTCCGTGCCGGCGCGCTTCACCGCCGCCTGACCCAGCGGCACCAGCCACTCGCCCTCGGGGCACGACTGTTGGCTGAGACGATGCAGAATGCGGTGCTGGATGTAGACCACGGGGCCGTCGTCGCGGATGGCGGACTTCATCAGGCCCTTGGCGTCGTAGGGGTCGGAGGGCATGACCACCTTCAGCCCCGGCGTATGCACGAACCAGCTTTCGAGGCTACCGCTGTGGTGGCCGCCCTCGCGGGTGCCGGCGCCGGCCGGCGTCCGCAGCACCAGAGGCACCTTGATCCGACCTCCCGACATCAGATGGACTTTGGCCGCCTGATTGACGATGGGGTCCATGCAGACGGTCACAAAATCGCAGTACATGATCACGGCGATGGGCCGCAGGCCGGTCATGGCGGCTCCGACGGCCAGGCCGGTAAAGCCGGTCTCTGAGATCGGCGTCTGCCAGACGCGCTGGCGGCGCAACTGCTCCCAAAGACCCTTCCTCTCGGTGATGGAGCCGATATCCTCACCGATAGAGAAGACCGTCTGGTCACGGGCCATCTCTTCGGCGATGGCCTCGCTGATGGCCTGCGTATAGGTCAACTCGCGCATGGTCTTAGGCCTCCACTGCCTGGGTGCTGCTCACAGGGCAATCTCGACCTCGGCAGGCATCGCCGAGAAGCGCAGGACGGGGCTGGCCTTGGCGAAGTCGACAGCGGCATCAACCTCGGCCTGCACCTCCTGCTGCAGCGCTTGCAGCGCCGCCGCGGTCACCACCCGCTCTGCGAGCAAGCGCCGCTCAAACAGCGCGATGGGGTCCCGCGGCAGCCAGCGCTGCAGTTCCTCAGGGTTGTTGTGTTTCCGACCGGCGGCGCCGCAATGGCTGTAGAAACGGTAGGTCTTGCACTCGATGAGGGTTGGTCCTCTGCCGGCCCGGGCCCGGGCCACGGCACGGGCAGCGACGTCGTACACGGCCAGGACATCCTGACCGTCCACGATCACCCCGGGGATACCGAAGCCGAAGGCACGGTCCGCGACGTCCGGAGTGGCCAGGGCAATCGTGGAGAAGGTGGTTGCCGCGTAGAGGTTGTTCTCGCAGACAAAGAGCACCGGCAGTTTCCACAGAGCGGCCAGGTTGAGCGCCTCGTGCAGGGTGCCCTGATTGCTGGCTCCCTCGCTGAAGAAGGCGACCGCGACCTGCTTGGTGCCACGGTACTTGGCCGAAAATGCCGCCCCGGTGGCCAGCGGAATCTGGGCGCCGACGATGCCATTGCCGCCGAGCATGCCAATGTCGGGACAGAAGATGTGCATCGAGCCGCCACAGCCGCGGCTGTAGCCATCCTCCCGGCCGAGCAGCTCAGCCATCATCGGTCCGAGATCAGCGCCCTTGGCGATGCAGTGTCCGTGGCCGCGGTGGGTACTGGTGACGTAGTCGTCGCGCCGCAGCGCCGCGCAGATGCCGACCTCGGCTGCTTCCTGGCCGCAGGAGAGATGAATAGCGCCGGCGATGACGCCTTTGCTGGCGAAGTCATACTCGTCGCCCGTGGTGTCCCCTTTGCGCAGGTAACTCTCGTAGTCGTAGAGACCGCCGAGGCGTTCTTCAAACTGACGGATGCGGGTCATCCGCCGCAGCATTTCGAGGCGCCGCTTTCGGCTGAGCATGGTCGTTACTCCCCCAACGCTGGCCACAGGCTGCGGCCTAGTCTTCGTGGGCTACCGCGGCGGTCTGCCCGGTCCGGGACGAACGCTCTGCGGCCTCAAAGACCGCGATCGTCCTTCGGCCCGCCTCGCCGCTGACCGGCACCGGAGCGCCCCGGAGCAGGTGGTCGGCCAACTGGCCGTAATAGGTCAGCCAGTCGGAGGTCTTGTAGGGCACTTGCCTCTCGTCGCGCTTGCCATCCCGCAGGGTCACGAGCTGGAAGCTCCCTGCCGCGGGGCCCTCAAGCTCGTCCTGGTAACCCTTATTGCCGCCGGCGCCGCTGTCGATGATGCCGCCACGGGTTCCCAGGATCCGCCACAGGGGTTTCCCCACCGCGGCGATGTGCGACCAGGTGACATCGGCGATACAGCCATTGTCAAAGCGCAGGATGGCGCGGGTCTGTTCCTCCTGGCCCAGGTCCATCCACACCATCTTGTGGTAGAACCCATTGACGCCGCGGACCTTAGCATCAACCAGATCGAGCAACCAATCGACGGCATGCGGGCCCCAGTAGTAGAACGCGCCGCCGCTGAGAGCTTTGCGGCTGTACCACCAGTCGCGCGGACGCCCAAAGCCTCCGGCTGCGAGCTCAATGTGGAAAACGTCTCCGATCTCGCCGGCTCGCACCACGTCTTTGATGGCGCGGAAGTTGCCATCGTGCCGACGGGCATGGAAGACGGCCAGGGTCACGCGGTTCGCCTCGGCCGCGGCAATCATGGCATTCGCCTCGGCCACGCTCAGGCACATGGCTTTGTCGACCACGACATGCTTGCCGGCGTTGAGGCACTCGATGGTGATGGCGGCGTGGGTGACGTGTGGCGTGACCACCGCGACCAAGTCAAGATCAGCCTGGGCGAGCATCTGGGTCACGCTCTCATACACCGCAAGGGCGGGAAACTCCGCCTGGGCCGCCTTGAGGCGCTCTGGATCCTGATCACAGACCGCTACCCACTCCAGCCCAGGAGTGGCCGCGATCCAGCGTCCGTGGGCCCGGCCAAAAATGTGCGCCGCGCCGTAGCCCACCACCCCGCAACGGACCGGGACTCTGAGGCTCCGAGTTGCCATGACGTACCGCTCCTCTGCCGCTCAGAAGGCGTGAAAGAATGCAGGGCGAGGGTCGAGGCCCGACTCAGGCCGCCTTCGGCTCCGCACCCTTGTTGGGGGGAGTACGGAAAGCGAGCAGGAAGATCACCAGGATGCCCGCGGCCATGGCGCACAGCGGCCACCACAGCTTGGGCCACAGCGCCAGCGATTCGGGCGAGATGCTGGCCACCGAGCCGAAGGCGTTACGCTCGAGCTTCTGGGCCACCATGGCACCGATCACCATGCCCACGCCCTGGGTGCAGAAGATGTTCATCCCCTGGCACTGCCCGCGCACCTGTGGCGGGGTCGACTGGTCCACGTACACCTGTCCGCTGACAAAGAAGAAGTCGTAGCAGAAGCCGTGCAGGGCGATGCCGACAATCACCAGCGCGGTGGCGGTGGTGCCGGTAGCGGCGCCGAGCGCAAAGCAGGCGTAGCGCAGCACCCACGCCAGGATGCCGACCGCAATCACGTACTTGATGCCCAGTTTACGGAAGAACCAGGGCATGGCGAACATCATGCCGGCCTCGAAGAAGGTGCCGACGTTCTTCCAGGCCGTGATGTGATTCATGCCCATGGCCAGCATCTGCTGCTGCAAGCTCGCGTAATAGGCCGCCAGCGGAATGCAGACCAGCAACGAGCAGACGATGAACACCGCAAAGGAGGGACTCTTGAGCTGCGCCCAGGCGTCCAGAAAGAGCAGATCGCGCAGGTTGACCCCGTGGCCGCGCTTTGGCGGCGGCGTGCGCGGCAGGGTAAACGAGTACAACCCCAGCAGCACCGCGGCGCTGCCACCCAGCACGAATTGCACCGCCCGAGTTCCCGCCTCGATCGCTTTGCC
This sequence comes from uncultured Victivallales bacterium, assembly GCA_903834675.1. Next base: position 6,733 of record CAILKC010000365.1, read on the forward strand.
GTCCACGATCCGGGTGAAGCCGAAGGCCAGAATGAACCCCGCCACGATCCAGCCAATCGTCCCCCACAGCCGCACCAGCGGGAACTGCTGGTCGCCCTTGGCCAGGTGATGGAAGGACAGGCTTGCGGTCAGCCCCAGCGTCGGCATGAAGCATAACATGTGGCAGAAGATCAGCGCGTTGAACAGGTTGCCCTTGCTCGCCGTGAGCCCCAGGATGCGGATGGTCTCTGCCACGACGATCTGCTGGCCGTTGCTCTCCTGGAAGGCCACTGCCTCGCCCTGCATCGCCCCAACCGCCGGCATCAGCAACATGGCCACCCCTGCCAGGAGAAACAGAATCCCCAGAATGCGCTCGGTGTTGAAGAAGCGGTCGGCGATCATGCCGGTGATGAACGGCGAGATGACCGCGGCCAACGGACCGGCCGTGTAGGCGTAGTAGCGCACCTGGCCCATGCCATGCGCGTACATATACATAGAAACGCTCAGATACCAGGCACCCCAGATGAAGAACTGCAGGAACATCATGACCGCCAGGCGCCAGTACAAATCCCGATCGCTGCGGTTGCTGCCGTCCATCGCGAGCTCCTTGCTGTTCACCGCTCTCCGCGGTCCCCTGAGCCACCTCTGAGCCGAACCACCGTCGCCGCCATCGCGGCGGCGTCGAAGAATACCGTCGGGACGCCGCGGCGTCAACCCCGAGAATCGAACTGCCAGGGCTTCAAGATAGCGGGCACTGGACGCGCTGGACGCACTGGACGCACTGGACGCGCTGGACGCACTGGACGCGCTGGACGCACTGGACGCGCTGGACGCGCTGGACGCACTTGACGCACTGGACGCACTGGACGCACTGGACGCACTGGAGCCGGCGGTCCGCACCGGCTTTGCCGGGGCTTCCGCCGTATCCCCCCTCGCCTTGGCCCGGCCAGATACCGCGGAAGTCCGCTGACGCGGAGGGACCGCGGGCTCCAGGAACCACGAGGGGCGCGCCGTCGGCTGGCGAGGTCTAGCGGAAGGCCTCCAGCCGCCTACAGGCCTCGTCGAGCACGGGCCAGTCCTTGGCGAAGCAGAAGCGCAGCAGGATACCCGGGCTGCCAGAGGAGTAGAACGAGCGTCCGGGCACCGCAGCGATGCCGGTCCGACGCAGCAGTTCCATGGCGGCGCGGATGTCATCTTCGGGGTCGAAGGCCCCCGCCTCCGCCAGCACGTAGTAGGCCCCTTCGGGCACGCGGGGTGTCAGGCCGGCCTGCCGCAACGCTTGGCACAGACGGTCGCGTTTGCGCCGGTAGTCCGCCGCCATGTCGGTGTAGTACTCGGGCCCCAACTGGCGCATACCGCGCGCCACGCCTAACTGCAGCGGCGTGGGAGCGCAGATGTAGAGCAGGTCATTGGCTACGCCGAGGCGCTCGCTGAGCGCTTCCGGCGCGATGGCGTAGCCCAGGCGCCAGCCCGTGATCGAGTAGGTCTTGGAGAACCCGGAGAGGGTCACCGTCCGTTCCCACATGCCCGGCAGAGACGCCAGGCTGAGATGGGGCCGGTCGTAGACGATGTATTCGTAGATCTCGTCGGTCAGCGCCAGCAGGTCGTGACGCCGGCAGAGGTCGGCAATCACCTCCAGCTCCGCCGCCGCAAAGACCTTCCCGCACGGGTTGGCCGGCGTGTTCACCAGCACCGCGCGGGTGCGTGGCGTAACGGCCGCCTCGAGGGCGTCGGCGTCCAGGGCCCAGTCCAGGCCTGTCAGTGGCACGAACACGGGCCGCAATCCGCCCACCTGCAAGGTATGTACGTGGTAGCCGTAGTACGGCTCGAAGACGATCACCTCGTCACCCGCGTCTAGGAGGCCCTGCACCGCGCAGTGGAAGGCGCCCGTGGCGCCGATGGTGACCGTGACGTGCGCCTCCGGATCGACCTGCGACAGCCGATTGTAGTCCCGCGCCTTGTCGGCGATGGCCTGACGCAGTTCACGACGGCCCTCGAAAGGGCTGTACATGCTCTCGTCCGCCAGAACCGCGTCCGCGGCAGCCCGCAAGATGACCGCGGGGGTCGGCAGGTCACAGACGCCCTGACCCAGATTGATGCCGCCGACCCGTTCACACTCGCGGGTCATCCGCCGGATGAACGACTGGGTGACGCCCTCCATGCTGCTACTGCGCCACGACCTCGGCATAGGGTGAAGTCCTTTGGAAAGAAAACCGCGGGGCGCTGCGGCGCCCTATCGAGGTCAGAGCGAAGCGGACCGGACCGGGGCGCTCTGGAGCACCTCAAAGGTGATGCCACGCAGCTCCGAGCCCAGTCGTTCCTGCAAGCCATCGAGGTGCTGCCGCACGGTGCAGAAGCGCTCCCTGACGCAGGGGTCGCCCCCGTTGAGACAGGCGTTGACGCAGAGCGCCTTCGGATCCACCGTCTGCAACACGTCAAACAGCGAGATCTCCCGGCAGGAACGCCTCAGACGCACGCCGCCGCCCTTGCCGCGCTGTGCCGCGACCAAGCCGCCATCCACCAGCTTCTGCACGATCCGCCGCAGGAAACGATAGGGCACCACCATCTCCTGGGCCAACTCGCTGGTCGGCACCAGCCGATGTCCTTCCTGGGTGGAGAGGTAGAGCACGGCACGGATTGCGTAATCGACTTCACGAGTGATCATGTCATCTTCCCGGCGCTGGGGGGGGTAATCGCGATTGTCAGTCTAACTGTATCCTTTGACTAAAGGGAGTCAAGATGCACTACGGTTTCGCGACCGTTCCTACAGCACCCCCTCGATGATCACCTGGGCGGCCCGGTCCACATCTGCCACGCGGATGTCCAAGTGCAGCACGGCCCGGATGCGGCTTGGGCCCATGGCCAGCAGGCGCAGGCCGGCGGCCTCACAGCGCCGCACCAGTTCGTCGGTGGCAACGGTACCGGCGGCCGGCGCGAAGAAGACCATGTTGGTCCGCCATTCGGTCTCTTCGACCCGCAGGCCAGCCGCGCTGAGCAAGTCTGCCAACCGCGCGGCATTCTCGTGATCCTGCGCCAAGCGCGCGCGGTTCCGGGTCAGGGCGTCCAGACCCGCAGCCGCCAGGATTCCAGCCTGGCGCAACCCGCCGCCCAAGCGCTTGCGCCAATGCCGCGCCGCGTCGATGAAGTCGGCGTCACCGCACAGCAACGATCCCACCGGCGCGCCCAGTCCCTTCGAGAGGCAGAGTTGCACGGAGTCCATCCCGGAGGTATAGGCGGTCGGTGGCACGGCCCAGCGCACACAGGCGTTGAACAAGCGCGCGCCGTCGAGATGCAAGCGCAGGCCACCCTTCCGGGCGGCACTCACCACGGCCTGGAAGCGCGCCGGCGGCACGGCCAGCCCGCCGCAGCGGTTGTGGGTGTTCTCCAGGCAGAGCAAGCGGCGCGGCGCATAGTGGACATTGGCGGGTAGAAGCTGGGCCTCGACCTCCTCGGGGGACGGGATGCCGGCGCGGTCATCCAAGGCGTAGGGCATGATGCCACCCAGCACGGCCAGCCCGCCGCCCTCATAGTAATGGATGTGCGACTCGCGCCCCACCAGCGCCGCGTCGCCGCGACCACAGTGGGTCAGCAAGGCCACCAGGTTTCCCTGGGTGCCCGAGGTCACAAACAGCCCCTTCGCCTTGCCGGTCAACTCGGCCGCCAGCGCCTCAAGGCGGATGACGGTGGGGTCCTCGCCAAAGACGTCGTCGCCGACTTCAGCCGTCGCGATGTGACGACGCATGATAGCGTCCGGCACGGTGGCGGTATCGCTGCGCAGATCAATGACTCGCACGGAAGCATCCATCATTCCTCGTCCCTCACCTTGCTCTGCGATAAGACGGTTCTTGCGCCAGACCGAATAGCCAGCCGGGAACCCCAGGTCTCGCGCTGCTTGCTCATCCTCACCGCCTCTGGCGGCGGCGCCGAGCCTCAGGGTGCCGCCGCCCGCGGTCGCGCCCTTACTGATAGCGATACGTCGGGGGTGAATCAAGAAAGTTTAGGCCCGGCCCGATCCCTTGCGGGCGCAGGTCAGTTCCGTAGGTGGTGACACCTCAGGTCCTGGGGTTCAGGAAACGGCGAGACGGCGAGACGGGGAAACGGCGACTGGAGGAGACGGACAGGGAGACTGGCGGAGAGGAAAAC
>CAILKC010000366.1 GCA_903834675.1 uncultured Victivallales bacterium
CCGCCAGTCTCCCTGTCCGTCTCCTCCAGTCGCCGTTTCCCCGTCTCGCCGTTTCCTGAACCCCAGGACCTGAGGTGTCACCACCTACGGAACTGACCTGCGCCCTCATGCTGGGCCTGCACTGCATCGAGGTGGTTCCGGGCGAGGTGGCCAGTGTGCAGTACCGCATGGCGATGGGCCGACTGCTGAACGCGGGTTGGGAGGTGACGGCGCTGGCGGCGCAGCGGAGTCACGATACGCGCACCTTGCGGCTGTGGGGAGAGGCGTTACTGTGCCCTGACCCGGCGGAGATGCTGGGGCGGCTCTCGGGTCGTGCCGACAGCGGCCTGGATGGATTGCCGCTGACAGCGCCTGCAGAACCTGAGGTCGCGTCGTGCGCTGCGGCCGATCCGCGTACGGGAGCGGACGGTTGCGTCGAGTCCACCTTGGCGACCGGTGGCGCGATCCGGGCTGAAAGCGAGGCTGGGAGCAGCGCCGAGACGCAAGCGCTGGCCGATCCGCAGGGGTCGGCGGTCGCTTTGGTCGACGCTCCCGCAGACGGGGCGGAGGCGCATTCCGACGGCGGCAGCCCGGCGACCCCTTGCGCGAGCAGCTGACCGCCATCGTGTCCGGCTTGCAAGCCGCAAGAACGGGGCTACGATTGCCAGTCAGTCATCCAATAGCAGGCCTACGTTCAATAGGAGAGTCGTCATGAACAGGACAATCAGTCTTGGGGTGGTAGCCTTGTGCCTTTGCGCATCCCTTGCAGTCGCCGAAGATACGGGTGCCCAATCGAACCCCATCGTCAGCGTCCCGCGCTCCAAATCGCTTCCGGCGCGTCGGGAAACCCTGAGCGGCTCGCGTCGGATCAGGACAGACGCGAAAACAATAATCGAACTGCCCGGCATGGCCGCCTGGCCAGACAGCTTCATTTATGATCAAGGCAATCTTGGTTCGGCTATCTCCAACGCGATTGCTTTTGTGGTGAAGTATTTTTCCGTTAGGCAGTTTGGCTTGAACGGGCACCTTGATCCGTCCAGGCTATACCTCTATTGGAATGCGAGGCATTTCGAGCAGACGGTCATGCCTGAGAGTGGTATAAATACAAATATTGATTCTGGCACGAGTGTATTTGGCGCGTTGCTTTCCCTAAAAGAAACCGGTTGTGCGCCAGAAAGTGTCAATTGGAACATAGGCACCGTTAGAAATTCAGAACTAGTCGGAACGTATGTTTACAAAGGCTGGGCTTATTCCGACAATACCACCCAATTCAAGATAAAGCCGGACCCGATGAGCTACACGATTGCCTTGACCGAAGACATCTCATTTGATTCCGTCGGCAAAGGCCAACTTAGCCTCGGCGCACAGAGTGATTTGTGGGATGAATCTCTCCCAAAAGTTAACCCTTTCCCTAGCCTGTGCAAGAATATCACGTCCTACGACATTGCCAGTCCATATCGCAAAACAAATCCAGCAATCCTGAACACCGTCGCCGAAAAGGCTGAGGTGCGGACGAAAATTGTGAATGCCCTCGCTAAAGGACATCCCGTGTTGATTGGATTGTACCTGGACAATAGTTTCTACAACGCAAGCACGAGAGGCTTGGTCCCTCTGCCTAACTTGGCCACCTTCCAACCCATAGGCGGGCACACCGTGGTGATTATCGGCTATGGACCTTACATATCATCAAATCCACAAACGATGTACTTCAAGGCAATCAATAGCTGGGGCTCGAAGTGGGGCGACAAAGGCTATCTTTACTTCCCGGATGAATACATTACCAATGTCAACCGATTCCAAGCAGAGATATTTGATATGTGGCATCCGTCAAATCCACGCAACTGAATTCGGCGGAGTGAAGAGAAGGCTCGGGGCGATACCGTTTCGCCCCGGGCGGTACGGCGTGATGTTTTCCTGATCCGAGGAAGTCACGAGATTAGTAGGCCGCGGTCGGGATTTCGATATTCTACGGTTCTCCTACCAGCCCCCCCCCTAGGGAACTGACCTGCTCCCGTGGTTTCAGCGCACGTTGAAACGGCCCGCCCCAGCGGCGACATTACGCCACACTCAACCAACCCCGAGAACGACTCTTGTCAGAGGCGGTCCGTCGCCGTCGGCGACCCCTTTCCCCCCTATGCCCATCGTCGCAGCAACGCAACTGACCAAGAGCTTTCGGGTGGCGGACAAGGATCCTGGCGCGGTCGGTACGTTGCGCCATTTCCTGCGGCGCCGCTACCGCACGATCACGGCAGTAAAGGACCTGTCGTTCGCGATTGAGCCGGGGGAGATCGTCGGTTTTCTGGGGCCGAATGGCGCCGGCAAGACCACGACCCTGAAGATGCTGGCAGGACTGATCTGTCCGAGTTCGGGGCAGGCCACGGTGGCCGGCCACGTCCCCTTCCGCCGCGAGCATGGCTTTCTCCGGCGCATCACCATGGTCATGGGCCAGAAGCAGCAGCTCATCTGGGATCTGCCGGCGCTGGATTCGCTACGCATCAACGGGGCCGTGTACGAGATCCCCGCTGACGAGTGCCAGCGGCGCATCGCGGATCTGGCGGCGATGCTGGCCCTCGGCGACCATCTGCGGCAGCCCGTCCGCAAGCTCTCGCTGGGCGAGCGCATGAAGGTCGAGCTGATGGCCGCGTTGCTGCACCGGCCGGACGTGCTGTTTCTGGACGAGCCCACCCTCGGGTTGGACGTCAACGCCCAGGTCTCGGTGCGGGATTTCCTGCGCGAGTACAACCGCCGTTACCAGGCCACCATCCTGCTCACCAGTCACTACATGGCCGACATCACGGCCCTCTGCGCCCGCGTCCTTATCATCCACGAGGGCGCCCTGATGTACGACGGCAGCCTGGACGGCATCGTCCGGCGCTTCGCGCCCTTCCGTGAAGTCCGCCTGGAACTCGGCGAGCCCTGCGCCCCGGATGGCCTCAAGGCCTACGGCGAGGTGGCCAGCATCGAGGGGCGGGCGGTCCGCCTCATCGTCGTCCGTGATCAACTCACCCAGACGGTGGCACGGCTGCTCAACGACCTGGACGTGCGCGACCTCACCGTCAACGACCCGCCCATTGAGGAGACCATCGGCCGGATCTTCGCGAGGAAGAATAGCGCGTGAGGCAGTTCCTGCACAAACTGCGCGTCTTCATCGAGGTGAGCTACGCCGACATGCTGGAGTACCGTGCCGAAATCCTGCTCTGGGTTCTCTCCAGCATCATGCCCTTTGTGCTGATGGGGGTGTGGATGCAGGCCAGCGTCGGCGCGCCGGGCCGACTGGGAATGGGCACCGCGGAGTTCGCACGCTATTTCCTCTGCGTCTTTCTGATTCGCCAGCTCACCCTGGTGTGGGTCATCTACGAGTTCGAGCAGCACGTGGTGCAGGGAACCCTGTCGGCGCGGCTGCTGCATCCCATCGATCCCTTTTGGCGCTTTTTCTGCGACCATCTGGCGGAGCGCCTGGCGCGGCTGCCATTTCTGGCGCTGGTGACGGCGGTGTTTTTTGCCCTCTACCCGAGCTCCTTCTGGCTACCCGGCCTGCGTTCACTAGCCATGGCCCTGGCCTGCCTGCTGATGGCCTTTCTGTTGCGCTTCATCATGCAATACGCCTTTGCCATGATCGCCTTCTGGTCGGAACGGGCCAATGCGATCGAGGACCTGTGGTTTTTCGCCTACCTGTTCCTCTCTGGTTACCTGGCGCCGCTGACGCTCTTCCCCGAGCCAGTCCGCCGCCTGGCGGAATGGACGCCCTTCCCTTACCTGATCTACATGCCGGCCCGCATCCTGATGGGCCAGCCGACGGCGGTGCTGCGCGGTTTGACCGTGAGTGCCGTGTGGGCGGTGCTGTTCTTCATCATGTACCGGGTCCTCTGGCGCGCTGGGCTGAAGCGCTACTCGGGGATGGGGGCCTAAGCCGGCACGATGCGACGCTATCTGAAAACGCTGAGGCTGTTCTGGTCGGCCGCCGTGGCCGCGGAGATGGAGTATCGCCTGAACTTTGTGTTGGCGACGATCACCAGCCTGGGGAATCTGGCAGGGAGCCTGTTTGGGCTGTCGCTCTTCTATGCCAATGGCGCGAGCCTGGGCGGCTGGCGCTGGGAAGAGGCCATGATCGTTCTGGGCCTGGCGGTGTTCCTCGAAGGCTTCAGCAGCACGTTCCTCCGCCCCAACCTGGGACGGATGGTGGAGCAGGTGCGCTCTGGAACCCTCGACTTTGTCCTGCTCAAACCCATCGACCCGCAGTTCTGGCTGTCCACCCGGAACCTCTCGGTCTGGGGTTTCCCAAACCTGCTCTACGGCCTGGGGGTCATCGCCTACGGCGGCTCGCGGCTGGGCCTGGCGCCGCACTGTTACCTGGCCGGGGTGTGGCCGTTGGCCATGGCGCTGCTGATCCTCTACAGCCTGTGGTTCATGCTCAGCACCACCAGCCTGTGGTTCGTCAAAATCCACAACGTCACCAACCTGCTCAGTGGCCTGCTCGAGGCGGGGCGCTTCCCCGTGCCGGCCTACCCGGCCCTCTACCGCGTCGTACTTACCTTCGTGGTCCCGGTGGCGCTGCTGACCACGGTGCCCGCCAGCGCCGTGCTGGGGCGCCCGTGGGGCGTGCCCTGGCTCGCTGCGTTGCTGCTGGCCGCCGGGCTGGTCATCCTGTCCCGCAGCTTCTGGCGCTTTGGCCTGCGCCACTACACCAGCGCCTCGAGCTGAGGACGACTCCGAAGTCTAGAAGCCGCAACGGCGCCCAGGGCGCACGTCTGTTCCGTGGGTGGTGACTACAGGGTTCAGCCGGGCCCCCGGCTGGGGCCGGACCTACCGGAATGAGACTTCCAGCCTTCGCGGCCTTGAGCGTTGAGAGTTGAAGGTTGAGCTTTTTTTCGACCTGTGCAATAAGGAAGTCCGCCTGGAGCACTGAAGGCGCGCGGCCATACCAGCCCAGGGCAACGCCCTGGGAATAGGATAGTTATGGGTTTGAGCCCTGTAGGGGCGAGCTATCTGCCCTCGGTTCGCGCTGAGG
>CAILKC010000367.1 GCA_903834675.1 uncultured Victivallales bacterium
CGGCGCTGCCTGCACGTGCCGCGGGATCTGGTGCCGGAGTTGCGTCGACGGCTGGAGAACGGCCGCAGTATCGACCGGCTGCTGTTCGAGGCAGGGGCCCAGTTCGTGCGCAGCAGAGGGGGGCAGCGCTGATGGCTCTGCGGGATCTGCGAATGTGCAACGGCTGCCTGAAGAAGATGCAGCAGATCGACCGGCTGAAGCGCGAGCGTGTTCAGCTCAGGGCCCAGGTGGCACGTCTGAAAGAGACCCTGGGGCGGCAGGACCGCCATATCCACGAGAAGCCCTTCGGTTCATCGACCTCGTCGTCGAAAGAACCGTTCAAGACCCGTTCCAGCGCCGAGAACCAGGCCCGCAAAGGCGGCGCGAAGAAGGGGCACGAAGGACACGGCCGCCGCGCCACCACGCAGATGCGCACCCTCCCCGATCTGCTGCTTCCGGCCCCCTGTCGCTGCCCCGACTGCGGCGGACCGCTCCAGAAGCCATCCCGGCGCCGGCGCCGTACCGTGTCCTGGGAGCCCGCGGTTCCCGCCTCACGCACCACGGTCAGCGAGGAGTGCTGGTGTCCGCACTGCCGCAGGACTGTCCGGCCGCCCAACCCGGTGGCGTTGCCCGGCATGATGCTGGAGAACAGCGTCCTGGCCACCGTGGCCTGCATGCACTACCTTCAGGGCCTGACTCTGGGCCACATCGTGCGCATCACCGGCCTGAATAAGAGCACGCTGGTCGCCGCCATGCACCGCCTGGCCAGGGTGCTGGCGCCGGCTCTGCCCGGGCTGCTCGAACAGCTCAGGGCCGCCTCCGTGATCTTCGGCGACGAGACCACCTGGCGCAACGACGGGGTCAGCGGCTATGCCTGGTTGCTGCGATCCCTGGACACCGTCGTCTACGCTTTCCGCGGCACCCGCGCCGGCAGCGTGCCGCAGGAACTACTGGGCTCCCTGAGACTGCTGGGGGTGCTGGTCACCGACCGCTACGCCGGCTACAACGGCCTGCCCATCAGGCGCCAGTACTGCTACGCCCATCTGCTGCGCGATCTGGAGGATCTGCGCAAGGACTTCCCCGACCACCCGGAGGTCAAGGCCTTCGTCGACCAGCTGGCTCCTCGCCTCAAGGGCGCGATGTCTCTGCGCCGCAGGGAGCGGCGTCTGCGCAACTACCGCCGCAAGGCACGGCGCCTCAGGGACAGGATACTGGAGGCCGTCGGGCGCAGCGCCAGGCATCCGGGCGTACAGAGCTTTCAGGGGATCTTCCGCGAGAACGCCGACAGACTCTACCTCTGGGTCGAAGACCCCATGGTACCCGCCGAGAACAACACCGCCGAACGCGGACTGCGCCCCACGGTGATCGCCCGCAAGCTCAGCTTCGGCTCTCAGTCCCTGGCTGGTGCCCACACCCGCGAGGTCATCATGACCGTGCTCGGCACCCTACAGATGCGCACCCACGACCCATGGGCCGTCCTGCGCCACGCCCTGGACACCCTCGCGCTCCAGCCTCACCGGGCTCCCGACATCGCGACCATCCTCTTCGACGAGCCGGCGCTCATGGCCGACTGATCGCCGCGCTGCTACCCTCGCGACCAACCCGGCGCCATACGCCGCCGACGGCGACAACGATCAACTGGTTCCCCTATCCCCCATCCAGTGAGAAGCTGTGAAAAAATGCGTAATATGTTTGTATTAAATTAGTTATGTATATATAGTATGGTTTCAGTGGAGAGTGGTCGGGGCGACGGTCAGGAGTGGTGCGATGGATAGCGCGCAGTGCGAGAGGCAGACGGCAGGC
>CAILKC010000368.1 GCA_903834675.1 uncultured Victivallales bacterium
GAGCCCTTCGGCCCGAGCACCGCGTCCACGCCCAGCCCCTCCTGCGTGAAGTTGCGGTGGGTCTGCTCCCGCAGCGAGACCACCGACCCCAGCAGCGCCGCGCCCAAGGCGATGCTGACCACCGCCAAACCGGTCGACAGGCGATGGCGCCACAGACTCTTCAAGACGATGCGCCAGAAGCTCATGGGGTACCCCCCGTCACCGTCAGCGTGCGGTTCAGCGACTTGAAGTCCGCCTTGCGCTCGAAGGCGGAGACCACGCCGGCCTCGTGACTCACCACCACCAGGGCGCAGCCGCGTTCGTGGCAGGCATCACGCAGCAACGTCACCACCACGGCGGCACGGCGCGGATCGAGCGAGCCGGTCGGCTCGTCAGCCAGGATCAGCTTCGGCTTCTTGATCAGGGCGCGCGCAATGGCCACGCGCTGCTGTTCGCCGATGGACATCTCGGCCGGCGTGTGCCGCAGGCGCCCACCGAGTCCAACCCGTTCCAGCAACGCCTTCGCGGTGGCGCGGTCGGCTCGCGCCGGCCCGAAGGTCGCGCCGAGCAGGACATTCTCGATGGCCGTGTAGCCCTGCAACAGGTTGAAAGTCTGGAAGATGCAGGCGATATGGGCAGCGCGGAAACGGTCGCGCGCCGCCTCGCCCAGACGGGTCAGGTCCTGGTCACAGACGCTGACTTCCCCGGAGGTGGGGAGCATGAGTCCAGCGATGACGTGCAGCAGCGTGGACTTCCCCGAGCCGGATGGACCAGCGACGGCCACCTGCTCGGCGTCATCCACCTCCCACACCGGAATATCCACCACGCGCAGCGACTCACCGCCGAGGCGGTATTCCACCACCAGGTCGCGAATCCTGACGACCATGTTTCCACCCCATACAACCTGTGCCGGGAGCAGGCCGGGCGGCAGCCGTCCCACGGCTCTGCCCAGTGCCTGGCCTGGGCTCGGGCCTGCCATCACCGGCGTTTCAGTGCCTTCTGCAGTTCGGCGAGGTTCCTTTCCATGATCTCCAGGTAGGCATCCGCCTCCATGGGACCCGTCACCCCCGGGTCCAGCGTATACACCCTGGCACCGCTCTCGTGGGCAATGGTATCAGCCGCTTTGCTCGGGTACTGCGGTTCGGCGAAGAGCGCCTTGGTCTTCGCTCGTTTGACGATCCCGATCGTGTCAGCAAGCTCCTTCGCGCTGGGCTCCGAGCCTGGCTCCCGCTCGATCACCGCCACGATGTTCAGGCCGAACTCCTTGGCGAAATAGGGGAAGGCTTCATGGAAGGTGATGATGTCGCGCGTCTGGATGTCCTTCAACCCATCGTGCATCTTCGTGCGTAGGCCTTCGAGCCGAACCTGGTACGCGGCTGCATTCCGCCTGTACCCATCGGCGTGCGCCGGATCGGCCTGCGCCAGTTGCGCCGCGATGCTCCGCACCTGCTGCAGGTGCAGAGCCACGCTGACCCAGACATGCGGGTTGCCGCCCTCTTCGCCTTCGCCCCTGATCAGCTCGATGCCGTCACTGGCGGTCACGATCTTCAGCGCCGGCCGTTGCCGGACGACCTTGTCGAGGAACGCCTCCATGCCTGCTCCGTTCACCACGAAGATATCGGCGGCGCCAAGCTGAATCAGGTCTTCAGGGGTCATGTGGTAGTCATGCAGACAGCCGGTCTGCGGCTGGGTCAGGTTCCTGACCTCGACCCCCGGTATCCCCCCGGCCACGTTGAGGGTCGCGATGTACATCGGATAGAAGGAGGTCATGATCCGAAGCGCGGCGGTTCCCGTCGGTGAGGCGACAGGCTTGGCGGTCTGCGCCTTAGCCTGGGCTCCCCCAAGCAAGAACAGCAGGCTCGCCAGGCCCAGCCAGGGCGAGACTCTCCAGAGGTTCGTTTCGTGAGTCTTCATAGGTCTATCAGCTCCTGTCTTCCGTCGTGGTTCAGAATCCCACCTTCACGGCCAGCAGGGCAGTGGTCACCCGGTCCGCGTTCTCGCCCCAGACGCCCTGCTGAACGCCGAGGTTGAGGCGCAGGCAGTCATTGATGGGCATGACCAGTCCGGCGGTCACGGCCACACAGGTCGCGTCATCCTCACCGGTCTCGAACTCCCGGCCGTAGTTCAACTCGATTTCGGGCTGGAGCCAGGCGAAGAGCTGGTACCCGGTTGCAAGGTTGGCCGACAGCGTACCGCGGTCGTCGCCGCGCTTTTCCCCGAACGGCTGTGACCAACCGACCTCCGCGTTCAGCGTCCAGCGCGTCCAGTCCTTGGTCAGCACGAGCGAGTTGTCCCAGCTCCAGAACTCCTGGCTGCAACCCAGTTCGTGCTCGTGGCTGCGGCTGCCGGTCGGCGCGGTGACGCCACTGATCCAGGCCGCCTCGATGCCATGCTCTTCGCTGGAGAAGAAGCGGTAGCGTCCGCCAAGGCCGAGATCGCCGATGTCGTCGCCGGTCGTGGCAGAATCGCTCTCGCTATCGTGAAGCCAGAGGTAGTCCAGGCCGACGCTGACATCGAGGTTCGGCACAACCCCGACCGTCACCGCGAGTCCGAGCGCCTGCTCCCGCAGCGATCCCCGTCCGTGCGTATTGCCGTCGCTGTCCCACGCGTGCCTGGACCAGGTACCGGAGTAGCCGAGCTCCAACTCGACATGACCGGGGTCGACCGGCGAAGCGTCCGCCGTGCTGAGCTTGGCGTGCTCGATCGCCGGGCTCGATCCCACGGCCTCCGGCTGCAGTTCGCCCTCCGCGGCAGTGGTCCACGTAGCCGCAGCCAGACAACTGCCGACGAATACCCTCAAGAAGGAAACCTCTCTACGGCCAAACATGGTGTGCTGTCCTCATCGTTACGCTCTGCCTGTTCTGTGACGGCTCCTGGCCAGGGCGGTGCTGCGGCGCAGGAGGAGCCGATGCCGTCAGACGCCAAGCCGGGCGGGAGACGCCGTGGGCTTGGCTCGCGATCGGCCGGACAGAATCAGCAGGTGGGAGGAGGACCGCAGGAGAATGGCAGGCGATAGGCAGGGCGCTGTGTCGGTGCCTCAACGGGGAATGCCGCGACCGTGACCGGCGCGAGAACCAGCGGCGGCAAGGCTGCCGCCACAGGCTGGACCAGCCCAAGCGCGGCGACTAGGCAGACCTGGCAGCGGTCCGGGTCATGCGCGGGAGTCGAGTGCCCGTCGTGGTCGTCAGCCGGGACCGACGCTTGCTCTGCCAGCACGTGCGGCGGCGTGCCGCAGTGCGCTCTGTGCCAAACGGGGTAAACGACCACCCCGAGGGCAAAGGCGAGCAGGAGCAACAGGCTATGGACTCGTGTCCTCATGGGCGTGCGGCGGTGGTTCCTCCAGCCGCCGCCGCGGCGGCAGCGCGGCGCCGGGTGCGTGGCCGGGTCGTGGCTGGCCCGGTAGCGGGCAACGCCGGCTGGCACGCGTCGGGCGTAGCGGCGCAGACCCAGTGGTACTCCTGGCACTCAGAGCATTTCTCGAACGCGTGGGCCGCTGCAAACGTGCGCCAATGCGACATCTGGCGGGGGGAGAGATGACCCGTACCCCGGCAGACGGGGCAGGTGTTGCTCAAGGCCGCCAGCACCGCCGCACGCAGGAAATCCGAGCGGTTCGGTATGCCGTGCATGGCCTCGGCCGTGGCCGCATCCACTTTGAAGCAGACTATGTGTTCTCTGGCCATCGCCATCTCCCGCCTGAGAATGCTTCGTAATACGGTGTATTATGACACCCCGTGCGACGCGTGTCAAGCCCGCCCGGTCGGGTTACAGGCCCGGAGGGCCAGCCCTGTCGGTGGTCACGGTTACCAGTCCGTGCCACGGGCGTGCTACCTACAGAGACGGGCTATCCACAGACGCGCACATTGCGATACGATGGAGCACGAAGTAACGCAAAACGCAAGACGCGAGTGGCCATGTTGGCAGCCTACAGGGATCTCTTGCGGAAACATAAAAGTTTTGGCCGTAAAGAGATAAAGCTAATTAGCTGAAAATCATGAAGGGATTGGCCTGGTACCTGCTTACATCATCACAGTGCGGACGGAGATCAGCAACTGGGATGATCGGGTTTCCCCGGTTGCTGGGCGAGGGCGTACCCCACGGTCTGGAGGCCGGTCGGGACCATCTTCCCCCCGCGCCAGTGTGTTCGGTACTGGGAACTTGCCCAGCACCAGAGATGACAGGATGACGGTCTCGGAGGGTCTCCCAGTGAAGATGCTTGTCAGCCCTATCTCCATGACGGAAGCTCGCATCGTTGCGGCTGGCGGAGCCGACATTCTCGACATCAAGAATGTCGGGGAGGGATCACTGGGCGCCCAGGGGCCGTGGGTGATCAAGGAGATCGTCGACGCCTTTCGGCCCACCGGCATCATGTGCAGCGCCGCCCTTGGCGATCTACCCCAGAAGCCGGGGACCGTCGCTCTGGCCGCCTACGGCGCGGCGCGGTGTGGCACCGACTACCTGAAGGCTGGGCTTTACGGCTCGAAGACGTACGCAGATGCCCTGGCCATCATGAACGCCGTGGTTCGCGCCGTCCGCATGGTCCGGTCTGACATCCTGGTTGTGGCCTCAGGCTATGCCGACTACCGGCGTTTTGGCGGCGTCGGTTACCGCGAGGTGGTCCGAGCCGCCAAGGACTCCGGCTGCAACGCGGTCATGGTCGATACGGCCATCAAGGACGGCAAGGACTTGTTCGATGCGATGACTTCGGAAGAGATCGCCGAGTTCATCAAGCTCGGTCAGGAAGCCGGCCTGCTGGTGGCGGTCGCCGGATCGGTGAAGCTGCAGCATCTGCCGCGGTTGGCACAGATGCGGCCCGACATCGTCGGCATACGCGGGGCGGCTTGCGACGACGGTGATCGTACCAGAGGCATCACCGCAGAGAAGGTGCACGAACTGATGGCGACGGCCCGCCGGCTGAATGCCGCCGGCAACGGGGCGGAGGTCAACCTGCGCGAGCGGCCCCCGGCAAAGAGGGGCGCGGTTGCCGTCTGACGCCGTTTCGGCCCCCGATCATCCTTCTGACGGTCCTTGCCCTCCCAGGCAGGGCAGGCGCCAGCGCGACTCATCTGCCTACCGTGGTCCGCCACCGAAGGACCCCACACGACTTGACAGGCGCAGGAGCAGGATTATGAAGTAACTAGTAATATCTACGGTTAGCAGGAACAGGCTCGAAGGAAGGCCTATGTCACACACCGAGGAATCCTGCGCGGCGCAGCTGGCCACGCTCAAGGCCCTCTGCCGACAGTCCGGCTTCAAGGTGACGCCGCAGCGGCTGGAGGTCTTCCGGCAGGTGGTGCTGACCGAGGAGCACCCCGACGCTGAGACGGTCTGTGCCCGCGTACGAGAGCGTATGCCCACCGTGTCGCTCGACACCGTCTACCGTACGCTGAAGTTCCTTGAGGAGATGGGACTGGTTCAGCGACTGAGCAAGCTGCATGGCTCCGCCCGCTTCGACGCGAACCTCCGACCGCATCATCACTTCGTGTGTACGCGTTGCGGCAAGGTATGGGACTTCTACAGCGAGGCGCTGGACCCTCTGCGGGGTCCGACCGAGGTCGGGGAACTGGGGTCGGTAGCGTCGTTCCACGCGGAGCTGCATGGAGTCTGCACTGCCTGCCAAGCCGCGAAAGCCAATGTCCGCAAGCAAAGGAGAAAGCCCCGTGAGCAGCGAAAGCAAGTGCCCGGTAACGGGTAGGACCCAAGGCGGTGCAACGGGCGGCGGCCCGTCGAACCGAGACTGGTGGCCGAACCAGGTGAACCTCAGGATCCTGCACCAGCACTCGGCCAAGAGCAACCCGATGGGCGGGGAGTTCAACTACGCCGCGGAGTTCAAGACGCTCGACCTGGGGGCCGTGAAGAAGGACCTCTATGCGCTGATGACCGACTCGCAGGACTGGTGGCCGGCCGACTGGGGGCACTACGGGCCGCTGTTCATCCGCATGGCGTGGCACAGCGCAGGCACCTACCGCATGGGCGACGGCCGCGGGGGCGCGGGGTCCGGCAGCCAGCGCTTGGCGCCCCTCAACAGCTGGCCGGACAACGTGAACCTTGACAAGGCGCGCCGGCTGCTCTGGCCGATCAAGCGGAAATATGGCCGCAAGCTCTCCTGGGCTGACCTCCTGATCCTCGCCGGCAACTGCGCGCTCGAGTCGATGGGGTTCAAGACCTTCGGCTTCGGCGGCGGGCGCGTGGACGTCTGGGAGCCGGAAGAGGACATCTACTGGGGCTCTGAGGACAAGTGGCTGGGCGACACGCGCTACTCCGGTGGCCGGGACCTCGAGAATCCCCTCGCGGCCGTGCAGATGGGCCTGATCTACGTGAACCCGGAAGGCCCGAATGGCAACCCGGATCCGGTCGCCTCCGGCCGTGATGTTCGCGAGACCTTCGCACGCATGGCGATGAACGACGAAGAGACCGTCGC
>CAILKC010000369.1 GCA_903834675.1 uncultured Victivallales bacterium
CGCCGGAATAATCGGTAACGTTCCCTGCATCATGGGGGTGTCCTTTCCGTCGCCAACAAGGCGTTTTTTACACCGGAAAGGTACACCCCCTTTTTCCACACGGAAACCCGGTATGCTCACGACAAAGTGACACTATTCGACTGCCTGCCAATCACTTGCAAGGCAAACGGCTGATCGGCGGATCAAGAAGTCTGAGCCTACTGCGAATGGCTGAACCAGCAGGTTCTTGGTCTGGCGGCGCAGCGGGCGGCCACAGTTGGAAAGTCGCAGCCTGTGGGCATGGAGCCTCCGCGCGGCGCTAAGGCGGGGGCTGCGCCGTCGGCCCCCGCAGCGGCGGTGCGCCTTGGCTTCCGTCTGCCGACGGAAGCGGAATGGCTGCACGCCTGCCTGTACGGCACGAGGGCAGGCCCCGATCCCCTCTTCGCGGATGGCGCTTACTTCGGACAGGCGCGCGGCACCCGTCCCATGGGCCGGAGTGAAGCCAACACGTCCATGGCGAGTCCACTTGGGCTACACTCCATGCGTGGGAATCTCGCCGAGATTGTCGGTGACGTTGAGGTGAGAAACTCTAACAGCGAGTTTGGCAAGGAGGTGACCTACAGCATTGTCATGGGGGGGGACTTGAGTAGGACTGAGGAGGAGTGTAAAAGTAATGGGCGTTGGCGTGAGGCCCTGCTGGAGGCCGATACCGACGACAGCGCGAGCAGGTATCGATACGTAGGGTGTCGAGTTCTCCTTGTCACATTGTGCCGATGAAGGAGTCAGGAGGTATTCCATGGGCGTAATGACACATCACCCCGACGGGTGGCGCCGGATTTTTGCGGGCACTACGGCGGTCGCTTTGAGTTTCCTGGCTGGCTGCATGAGCACCCCTACGGGGCCGATCACCTTTGGACCTTCAGAGGCCCCCAGTGCCTGGGCGGTTCTGAAGTGGCGCATTGAGCAGAGCCCGACCGATCTGGATGCTCAGAGCAAGCTTGAGCAGGCGGAGCAGGTGGTCTTTGCGGAGTGGGTCGGCGATCTTGCCAAGAGGTTCACGTTCGTCAGCCGGGAAGCACAGACCGGGCGACCGCGGCTTGACGGGAGCCGAGCGGGAAGCATGAAGCCCAGCGAGTTGCTGGCGGCATTGGGAGCCCTCGATGTGCCGATCACGGTGGCCGCTTCCAAGGAGCAGTGCCTTGGGTTTGGCTGGGCCAGAGGTTGGCAGGTTCGCGACGGCAGGTTCGCTCAATGGTTCGACCTGAACAAGAATGGCTTCTGCCTGGGGGCGCCATACGACGACCAGCGCCGCCAACTGCAAACCGAATTCCGGCAGGCGGCGGGGGAATTGGCTGAGAGGCTACTCACGGACATACAGGGCCTCATTGACAAACGAGAACACGGCAAGGCATTCGAGAGTATGAAAGCGGCCCGCCCAGCCCTTGCGGGGACCGGCAAAGAGGGTTCACTCGAAGCGCTCATGCAGGGCGTCGCGGCGCACTTGGTCCTCGCGGACATTGCCAAGGTCCGCGAAGCCGGTTACGACACTCCGGAGAATAATCTGCGGACAGAAAAGGAGCTCTACGCTAGACGCGATGCCTGGCAGGCTGACCAGGACCTGGTCAATGCCTTTGCCGCCGCCGAGAGCCAGGCGGAGTTCGCGAAACTGCAGAAGGATATCGGCTTCGCGCGGGGCAAGCATTGGCAGCAGGAACTTCAGGACCTCGCCGGCAAGAAATACTACTGGACCATGCACTTGCAGCAGCAGCGGCGACTCGCCGAAGCGGGTGGGTTGGAGCCTGCGGTGGGTGTGGGTGTGAGCGCCGCACTGTGGGAGAAGTACACCGCTCTGCTGCCGGATGCGTTCGCACACTTTGTGGCGACCGCCAAGAAGGAACGCGCGGACGCCGACCGGCACGGGCTGGCGATCATCCTCTGCACCATGGTCTACGCCATGGACGAGCATGTGACCCTACATGGCAAGAGCCTGCCGACAGCAGCTCGCGAAGAGCTTGTTGAAACTCGGCGCATTGAGGCAGAATCGAGCGCTGCTGTCAAGGAGCGTTTCTTCAAACGTCGGCTCTATGTGGAAGACTTCGACCCGAAGGGGGGGGCGGGTACGGAGTTCAAGATCGACCTGGACGCGACCTTTGGTGATGAGTTGTTGAAGAACGCTTTGCTCTACGGCATTACGATCGGGGAGACCCGTGAGAACCAGGAGCCGGAAACGCAAGACTACGTGGTCTTCAAAGGCATCTACCCCGAAGTTGAGGCCGAATACGCCCGTCCCGTCGAGGAACACCGCATCGAGAAGCGGCGCGGGGAGACCGTCTCCGCCGTCAACCCTCAGTACGCCGAGGCGGTCAGCCGCGGCAAGAGTACGGCCGGTATACCGGAGAGTATCTGGAAGCAAAAGGTGTACTCGTTTACCATCAAGAAGACTACGACAAAGGCCACGGCCAGTGCTCGCGTCCGCTATTCGCTGAGGCATAAAGGCAAGACGGAGGCCCTCGTTATCGATATGGGCGCGCTGCGCAAGGAGTTCACAGGGGAGACGCTGGAAGGTCTGTTGACCAAGGTTGAGGAGGAGATACTTGGAGCAGCCCCCAGCGTTGAGGTGTCAGTATCCCCCGAAGAGGACGTGCGTCGTACGCTTGTCGTCGCCGAAATCCCTTCGCTGATCGAGCTGCGGAAGTGGGCCCGCGAAGAGGTCAAACAGTTGGCCGTGATGCGCGTCCTCCACCTGGTTGCGTCGTATCCAATGGAACTGGCCGACCAAGCAGGCACCTTCGGCAAGGAGGACCGCTGGAGTGGACAGGCGGCGGATTTCTCTGGTGTGGTGTTTGACTACCTGCGCCGAACCCACCCCGAGGAGGGGACCAAGTCGCGGTATTTCCAGTACTACACGCCGGACGGGTCGTCGGCCGAACCGCCCGCCTATCTGAAGGCTGATTTCAGCCGAAATGCCGAGTTGATGAGAACCCTCGGGGAACTAAAGAAATCGAGCTGGAACAGCGCGGTAGATGCCGTTCTCAAGTACCTGGAGAAGAGCCCGAGTATTGGCTAGCGGTGCTGCCGGGGGGGCCTTTCTTGCTCCCACAACATGTCCCGGCTTTGCGAGGTATCGGTAGCCGCGGCCGCCCCTGTGGTGGTCAGTGTCGACTGCAGGTCTGCTCTACCCCATGGGGTCAGGGCGTGGAGCCCGTGTAAGCAATGTGCTGTAGGACACCGTCGAGGCGGAGTGTATTATGAGACTCGCCGATGTGGAGCTCCTGGCGGCAGATCGACAGTGGGGAAAGCGGGCGGCAGCAGCACGTGAACCTGCGGCCACGCCCGCGATCTTGACGAAGCTGGCTGCGGACGAGCATCGCCTGGTCCGCAAGGCGGTGGCCAGTAACCCGCTGACCCCCGAAGAAGTCCTCGCCCTGCTCGCTCATGACGAGTACTTGGACGTTCGCCTCGCGGTGGCCCGCAACGAGAGCGCCCCTGAGCGTATTGGGTCAGAGCTCTTTGACCGAGACCCACAGTGCCGGGAGGCAGTGCTCGCCAACCTCAAAGGGCGGTTGGGCAGACTACATACGGACGCCGCCGAGTGCCCGATCTCTAGCGTCGAGTTGATGCGTCGTCACGACAGCGCCGTGTCCGTACCGCCCACCGTTGCATCGACCGAGCCAGACCAGGAGCCCCTCGCCTTTGACCCGGATGGCGACGTGCGGGCTGCCTTTGCCCGGCACGGCGACCTGACCATGAAGGTCGCGGCGCTACTAGCGGCGGACGAGGTCTCCGCGGTGCGCCGCGCGGTTGCTGAGAACCCGCATACTCCCGACCGCATCCTCGGGTTTCTAAGCACGGATCCAGATGTCGATGTCCGACGCTGTGTGGCGGGTCACTCCGGTACGCCTCGGGCCGTACTGAAATCGCTGCTTGATGACCCGGACGCGGGCGTGCGGGATGGCGCGATCGAACGGCTGAGGGGAAACCGCTAGCTCGTGTTCGCCGCCGGGTGCAAGATGGAACCAAGGCCTCGACAGACACAGGATGGCAGGTGATAGAGCGGTCTGAGTATCCTGTCGGCAACCAAGTGGGGGTGCGCTATGGGCATCGACGATATGGCCCCGGAAACGGCGGCGTTCCTGCGTCTGGCAATCGATGAGGCCGAGAAGCGCGGCCATGCGAAGGTGGAGCCGGAGCATCTGCTATGGATTGACCTTGTCGATGAAAACGGAGTCTTGTGTCGGGCGCTCCGCGCCGCTTCAGGAGCGGCTGCGACGAGCAAGATAGGAAAACTCAAGGACCGCATCGCGAAGAACCTCGAGACCTTTCCCGTGCAAGAGGACGTCGAAGCCCCGGAGTTCTCGGCCACGGCCAAGAGGTGCCTGCAGGCGGCCAAACCAGAGGGCGGCTGGGCGGCGGTTCTTGCCGCGCTTGCGGATCTGGAGAACCATCCTCTGAGTTCTCTGTTTTGGCAGCTTGACCTCTCGGGCGAGAAGCTGCGCAAGACGACCGCACAGGAGAAAGTCCTCGCCGCCGCCGGCGTGGTTTCCTTAGCGACTGACGCGCTCGCCAAGTACTGTTCCAACCTCAACGATCTCTGCGCGCAGGGCAAGATCCATGAATGCATCGGTCGGCACGAAGAGATTCGGGAAGTCGCCATCATCCTGTCGCAGCGCAGTGTAAACAACCCGATGCTGCTGGGCGATCCAGGAGTCGGTAAAACGGCGATTGTGGAGGGGCTGGCGTACCAGATTTGGAGCGGGAAAACACTGCCTTCACTCCAGGGAAAGACCGTGATGTGCCTGGACATCGGCAGCCTGATTGCGGGGACCTCCTACCGCGGCGAGTTCGAGAACCGTATGAAGGCCGTGATGAATGAGATTGCCGCGGCCAAGGGGAGCATCATCCTGTTTATCGACGAGATCCATACTCTCATGGGGGCAGGATCCTCGGCCGGCTCTGGCCCGGATGCCGCGAATATGATCAAGCCGGCTCTGGCCCGCGGCGAGCTCTGGGTCATCGGCGCCACAACTTACCGCGAGTATCGCCACTACATCGAGAAGGATCCTGCACTGGTGCGGCGCTTCCAGCGAGTCATGGTGCCTGAACCTAGCCGGGACGACACGATGGCGATCGTGCGCGGCCTGCTGCCCCTCTACGAGCAGTATCATTCAGTTACCTATCGCGACGAGGCGCTGGCGGCGCTGATCGACCTCAGTGCCAGATACATCGGCGAAGAGAAGTTCCCATCCAAGGCCGTTCGCCTTCTGGACAGGCTCGGCGCCGAGGTGGCGGTCGCCCGCTCGCTGGATCCCGCCCAGGACAACTCGGTTACCGTCGATGCGGTGGCCCGAGTAGTGGGCCGCATGAGCGGCGTTCCGGTCAGCCGTCTGGGAAAGTCTGAGCAGCACAAGTTGATGCGTCTCGAGGAGGTCATCGGTGGTGATCTGTTCGGCCAAGACGAAGCCGTCGGGATTGTGTGCAACCGCCTGCGCAATGCGGCCATCCATGCCAACAACCCGGAGCGGCCCAAGGCCGTCTTCATGTTCGCTGGACCGTCGGGCGTAGGGAAGACTGAGTTGGCGAAATTGGTGGCCCGTGAGTTGTTCGGCGGAACGACGTTCATGACCCGCATTGACATGTCAGAGTTCAACGACAAACACAACGCTAACCGGCTGATCGGCGCTCCGCCGGGAACGGTTGGGTATGAAGAGGGCGGAGTGCTGACCGAGGCGGTCAAGCGTCGCCCCTACTCCCTGGTTCTGCTGGATGAGTTCGAGAAGGCACACCCGGACGTCTGGAAGCTCTTCCTGCAGGTGTTCGATGCCGGTCAGCTGACCGACAACCAGGGCACCACGGTGAATTTCAAGAACACTGTCTTCGTGCTCACAACCAACCTCTGCTCGGAGCCTTTGTACGGGAAAGACCCGACGGCGATCACGGAGGCGGACAGGGAGACCGTGCGCGAAGGCCTGAAGCAGTACCTGCCCCGCGAGCTGTTCCTACGCATCGATGACGTGATCGTGTTCAACCCCCTTCGGCGTGAGCACGCGCGGCTGATCGTCCGCCGCGTTTTCGAGGAAAGCCGGTCCCGGATACTGGCAAACCCAAGCCCGGTCTGCAAGGTCGTGGACATGGCCATCTCCGACGAGGCCGTGGAGTTGCTGGTTGAGCGGGGGTTTGAGCCAGACAGCGGGGCGCGCGCCGTGCGTTCCTACTTTGACCGAGTCGTGCTTTCCCTGGTATCGAGAACGATTCTGTCACATGAACAGCCGGCAATCCCTGTGCTGGACGTGTGCGTGGTCGACGGCAACCTCGTGGTTCGAGTCGTCAACGCGCGCGGGTAGCCACAAGCGCTCGCGCGATTTGGCCACGCGCTCGCGCGATTTGGCCACCAAGATCTTGACTCGGCGAGACTTTCGATGTAGCTTAAGCTTACCCATGGGCAGCGCGGAGATTTTCCGGACTTGGTTTTCGACCAGGGACGCGCCACGCAGGCAGTTACTGCCGTACCGGCAGTCGGAGGGCCCCCCAGATGGCAGTGGTGAATATCAAAGACCCCGAAGCACGGACCCTTGAGAAGATAACTCTTGAGACCAGCCGCACTCTGCTTTTTGCGGACTTGGACAAGGGGAAGGCTCAGGAGGCGCTCGGTGAAGGAAAACTCCATACGGAAGTCTGTTCATCGGTGAAGGAAGTGGCCGACAAGTTTCGGCCGTCTCAGCAGTTCGTTCTGAAAGACGAGGATGGCCAAGACGTCCCGGCGCGAATCGACTACTTCGAGGCAGGGGGAGAGATGGCCAGGGCGTTCGACCCTGACAGCGTCATCACGAACATCAAGCGCACAGACGATGAGCATGCTCTCTCCCCCTTGATGAAGCAGCGGGTGAGGAGTCTGACCTACGACGATACTCGGCAGATGCTGATGAAATCACGGAAGTTTATTGAACAGGCGGATGCTGTGCGCGACAACCTAGCCAAGGAGATTGCCCGCATGGAAGCGCTCCTCGCGAGTCCGTTGATGAAGAAGCTCTGATCCGCCAGGGGCGGCAGCGTGCTGCTTGGTTCGCGGCGTCGAACGAGGGAGCCTAGGAAAAGGGGATGGTCATGGCGGGTGACACCACACGAGTAAAGCAGGTTGAGACCGTTCGGCAAGACGTCACGAGCGAGGACGACGCGTTCCAGTTTCTCAAGAAACATGTCGCGTCGATCAAGACAACGGTTGGCCAATCCGAGGCATGGAGTCTGCCCGGAGCCGCAGATTTCGACCCTAAGACTCTCGAGAAGCAGATCAAGGCCAGTAGCCCCGGCGACCGGCGCAAGAAGGCTCGTGAGATCAAGGCGTACGTGGCGCGACTGCGGACCATGCAGGAGGTGCTCGGGAAACTGCAGGGCAAAGACCTGAAGACCGACTTGGACGCCGTGCTCAGCGAACTTGAGGCGGAGAAGGCAAAGGCGGATGAGTTGTTCGATACGAACCTCAAGACGGTGCTGCACGAGCAGCGAAAGCTTGAGGAAACCGTTCGTGGACTCCAGCTTTTCTTTGCCGAAACGATGATTGATAACCCAAGCGCGACGCGCTGCATCACCATTGCTAACGCGAACTCCGAGGAGGCTGCTGAGAATTTCGAGGCACTGGGCAGCGTACTGAAGAGGATGGCTGACTCGGCACAGCTTGAGGAGTTGTATGACTTGGCGGTCTTGCCACACGAGTTCTACGGCCGCGGGCAGATCAGCGACTTGGGCAAGTTCGCGCGGGCACGGAACCTGATGGCTATTGGGGAAGCCCCCGAGAACTTGCTGAGCCCGGCCAACGTGGATAAGTATCATGATCTGGCCGACAACGAAACCCCCTTCCGCCACGTGACGCTGGTGGCGAATCGGTGCATTGTGCGGCGCGCCTCCCACTGGGATACGGACGGCGACGTTACCTGTAGTCCCGTATTTGCCTTTGCCGGAAAGGCATTCCAGCTCGACAAAGGCGCAGATACGTCTGTAGGCACCGTTCTTTGCCAGCAGAAGTTCCCCATGGCTGGCACCTTTGTTGACTGGGAGACCAAGATTGATTTCTATGAGAAGATGACAGATACGCCCGTGATCTACGGAGTGACATCGACCCGTAACGTTCTGCATTTCGACAATGCGCAGACGATGGCGGGTCGTGGCGTTGACAACCAGTACCAGAACCAACGGGTTTTGCTCTTTCTGAAGAAGGTCATCACCTACTTCCTGAGGAAGAAACGCTTCTCTCCAGTGGCTGAGCAGCGTGATATAGCCCGTGACCTGGAGATGTATCTACAGCAACTTGCGGGGGTAGACTCGGACAAGATGATCCGTGCCGTTGAAGTGCAGATGCGGCAGAAAACAGATGCTCAAGAGATCTTGGGTGAGGTGCCTTACACGTTGGTGGTCACATTCAAGGATGCGATCGCGAGTTTCGATGTGGAGATCAAGAAAGGAAAGGAGGGTAAGCTTACCGAGGTAGCCTAGGGCCTGGACGCCTGACGTCACGCGACCGTGAGTTTTCCGCACGGGGCTATTGAGACCGAGATGGCGCCCATGGTCGACCAGGGATGACGGGTCCGCAAGCGTACAAGTGGAAGTGGTCATTCACAACGAGAAGGTTTCACGAGCATGGCTACGAAAGACACCTTGTTCACAGTGAAGATTGACGGCAAGGAGGTCGCGGACGTCCACGATGTGGATCTCCGACTGAGCCTGTCGGGAGGGCTGACGAACCGGGTTCCGGACGCCCTCTACGTCACGATCAGCCGCGATGCCGGCGAGGATAGTTGCCTCGCCGCGTTCCGCAACATCACTCAGGGCGGCAAGAACGCTGAGAAGTCGGGTGCAAAACGCATCGTGAAGAGCGAGGTCCAGTTCCGCGACCAACACTTCGCCGACCATTTCAAGCTGACCATGAATGAGTCTTTCGTCTCACAGTGGAGCCTCAACGAAGGGGCCGGAGGCTCTGTGCCCGGGGGGTCCACCAAGGTCATCGAACAGTTCCAGATCAATGCGAGTGAGTGGGATATCAGCGGGCAGGTCAAATTCCCCAAGATACCCAACTTCAAGTGAGGTCGTGTCGTGTTCTGATGGGACGGCCCTGTGGGCATTGTTCCCCGTCGATTCCGGTGCCGAGGTGAACTGAGGAGTGACAAGACCATGGCATTCGTGAAACTGAACAACAAGGATCTCGGGATCTGCACGCTTGAAGGGCCCATGATTGCCGCCCGCAGCAACGATCTCGGGATCTGGTGTGGTTCCCCCGCCGGGATGCAGTTCCGTGTGTCGCGCCGCGTCCGGGACACGGAGCATCCGCAGCCTGACAAGCCGACCCCCCTGCCACTCCTAGACCTGACGCGCGACTCCATTCACTGGGACTGTCGCAAGCAGGCCGAAGGGGAGTGGAAGGAGGGAGAGATCAAGATCGTTGCGGACGAGATGGATCCCAAGTCCCCAGTGCTCTACCTGCTCAAGATCAAGCGGTTCTACATCGGGGGCTGGGAGTTGCGTTGTGATGGTGCGACCCGGGACGAGGTGATAGACATCACAGCCTGGAAACTCAACATGCAGGCGCAGTTTGGCTCGGACAAGCAGCAGGAGGAGTTCAATCCGGTGTCTGACAGCGTGGCCATGAGTTGAAGCGCGAGGTTCCGGCGGTACGCGCCACGTCGGTCCTTATCGAGTATCCTGGGCCCTCTCTGCGTGCCCATGTGGGTTTGGTGTGGGTCGGTTGACTGCCAGTGAGCGTGGCGGCGTGGTGTTTCGGCCTGGCTCTTTAGCCCGATGTGGTGTCATGTTCTTGCGTGTAGGGCCAGCACGCAAGCGTGCGCTCCAGACCTCTGGAAGTTGCGTGCGGGGACTCGCAAGTTGAACGCCGGTCGGGGCCGGCTATAGGTTGTGTTTCGCGCCGATTGCCAGCCTTGCATCGCGCAAGTGATCGCCGGTACAAGGGCCGAAACGACCGGCGTTTGGCTTGCGTCAATTCCTGGGGTTTGGCGGTCAAGTCCTCCAGAGGCGGCCTTTTCCTTCCTGGCGAAACGGTGTAAGGGCCGACCTTTTCTGGGCGGCACAACGGCAAGGGGTTCTGATTTCGATGCCAGTGCCTTTCGACATCACCCTTGGCGGCAGTCCCGTAGAACACATCGAGCGCCTGTGCCTGTCGGAGGCTGCGTTTGAGCATGCCGAGTGTCGGCTGCGGATACCCGTTTCGCCGTCAGAGTACAACTGGCTCAAGACGCTCAAGCAGCAGATCGGGGTGGCCCTGGTAGTGAAAGACGGCCAAGGCAAGATGGTGTTTTCAGGCCTGATCACCAGCCTGTCGTTCATGGACATCTATGTGGAGGCGGTTGCCCACTCAAACTCGTGGAAGCTCGACCAAGTGGTGCGCACGCGCACGTATTTGAACATGTCCTGTGCAGCTATCGTAAAGCAGGTGTTCGCGGATCATGGCGTACAGGTTGAGCAAGCGGGCAACCTGCCTGCGGGCGTCTTCGTATCCAAGACGCAGTACAATGAAACGGACTACCATTTTGCGCTTCGACTGGCCACCAGTCATGGCATCACCATCTTTAACGTCGCGGACAAAACGATCCTCGCAGTGCCACCCTACTCGGGGAATTCGGGGACGATCCGGGTTGAGCAGATCGACCACTCCCGGGTCGAGATATCCGCTCGCCTGTGTCCGTTTGCGCGCGCCCACCAATCGCACAACTATCTTGTACAGCGTGACCACACCACGAAGATCACTGCGGAGCCCCAACCTCCCAATCAAGACGTCCATGAAGCGGCGCTTGATGCCAGTAAGCGATTGGGGGGGCAGGCCTCTTTGAGCTACGGCCTGGAGTTCAGACAGAAGGGCCAACTTGAGGACTACAGCAAAGCGGTCGCGGAGTACCGCATCGCCCAGATGGTGACGGTGGCGGCGTATGTCACCGAGGCGGCGCTTGGGGTGTCGATGCTGGCGAGTTTCGATGAGAAGAGCGCCGCGGTGGGCGACAGGGCTCCGATCCTCAAAGGTAAGTATGTGGTCAGTCGGCGTGGGTTGGACTACGGCGTGGGTGACGGCACCGCGACGAACCGCTTGTGGATGAACAACGCTGCCTATCGTTTGCCGCCCCCCGCAGTCAGCCTGTCATTCGATCTGACCACCCTGGAGAATGCCCTCGTGGAGTCCGTGGACGATGACAAGGCTCTGGGACGCGTCAAAGTCCAGTTGCCGTGGCAGAAGAAGAACGAGGCCATCTATGCCCGCGTTCCGCACCGCACCGGGGGCGCCGACCATGGGCATCTGGTTCTGCCTCACAAGGGCGACGAGGTGCTCGTGGCCTTCGAGCAGGGCGATCCGGACAAACCGGTTGTTGTGGGTGCCGCCTACCACGAGGAAGCGAAGCCGCAGGCGTATCAGCAACCTGAGAAGGAGTGGTTCTTGGGGTATACGAAAGACGGTACGCTCATCAAGATAGACGACCGCGACGGGAAACAGATGAACATTCTTCTCTGTGTCGGCGATCAAACGGGGGCTTCGCCAACGGCCCAGATCAAGATCGACAAGGCGAACAAGGATATTCTCATTAAGTCGGATAATACGGTGCATGTCATGGCGGCGAAGCAGGTCTTTGTGGAAGGGACGAACCTCGTCGATATCAAGTCCGCCAAAGAAGTCGTGGTGACGGGAACCCAGAAGGTGGATATCAAGTCTTCGCAGGAAGTAAGCGTGACCGGCACGCAGGCTGTGAAGATCGCGTCTAGCACCAAGGTTGAGATCAACGGTGGAGCTTTGCTGGAACTCAAGGCGGTTCAGGTCAAGATCGACGCCCAGGCACAGATGCAGTTGCAGGCACCCATGATCCTGATCAACTGAGGGAGGGGGGTGTCTCGTGTCTGATGCGCAGGTACAGAGGTTTGTCTCAGAGCTTTACCAGAGGCTGCAAGTCCCCGAACCTGGCGGGGCACAGTCTCAGAGTCTGTATGAATGGTTACGGCAGAAGATTCATGAGGAAGAGGGGCGCTACTACCAAGAGAGGATTGAGAGTCGGCTTGACGCCGAGCTAAGGAATTACTTTCGAACGGTGCTGTTCCCCTTCTCGAACCGCATGGAGACTGACGAGGTCGAGAGGAGTCTGGTCTCCCAGTGGGTTGCCCAGGCCTTGGGATTCGCCGAGTTCCCTCCACCTTGGTCCTTCGTGGCACAAGTCTCGAAGCGAGTGCATTCGCCTGAGCGTCTGAGTTTTTTTGCTGGCGAAGACGCCCACTTCGAGATAGGATCGACGAGCACAGGCGAGCCAGTCCGGGTTTCGCCGCGTGTCGCCGAGTGTGTGATCTTGCCGCTGAGCGAGGAGGCTGGGAATGGTCGCGGCGTCGAAACGCGCCACGTACGCTCCGATGTGCTCCAACTCGGTCTGGCGCTCGGCGTGTCGCCAGCCTCGTTAGCGGAGGGTGGTGCAGGAGGCTCTGGCCCGCCTTTGCTGCTGTATATCAACCCGGACGCGACGCATATACGGGACTTCGCCAAGTATGTCGATCGTCTGAGGGTGGGGCGGTGGTACCCAGGCCGACATGTCGACCTCGCTGCGCGCGTCTCGTACCGCGTCCGCTCACCCAACACCTTTCTCTCGGTTCACGGCCAG
This sequence comes from uncultured Victivallales bacterium, assembly GCA_903834675.1. The sequence goes on from CAILKC010000369.1 coordinate 12,606, forward strand.
CAAGGAGAGGATCCTGCTTGGCAGAACTTGGTTGACTGGCGGCGCCTCTCACAGTTCTCTCGCGATGTTTTCAGCCAGCGTTTCATTGAGGTCCCCTATGAGATTTGGAGTCGCCTTGAGAAACACGGGGATTTCTATTGGGTGACTATCGATGTTGGGGATGGGGCAGACAGCATCGCGGCCATGCTGAGCGAGGGTTTGGAGCTCAACTGTGCGGTTTTCTGGAACGTTCAGTATTTCCGCCGCGACAGCGGTTTGGCGCAAGGCACGTTGCTCCAAAAAGACGCGAACACGGTCGTGGTACGGCGTCTCACGAATCTACGGGACATGGGCCGCCTGCCTCTGGTCTTGTCCGTCTTTGACTCCGACTCAAAAGTGTGTTTCTACAATCGGCGGTATAGCCTGGGGAGTGACCCGCAGTTGACGTTCACCGTGAGCCCTCCGGGAGACCTGGCACGGGACATGGCTGAGCTACATTTTGGCTGCGACATCAAAGCAAACCGCATCAGCTATGAGTTCCTGCTGCATCTGGGCGAGGACTACTTCACCTCCGCAGACCCTGCATTTGCGAAGACGCGCATATATCACTGCGCGGGGACTCGTCTGGCCGATGACGCCTGTCAGTTCCATCCCATCACGTCTGCCGAGCAGCCGACCCCCTTCGAGGGACTAAGACAGCAGGTGGGGACCGCTGTTTTCGACGAACTGCTTCACTACGTGCAACGTCCCGTGTGTAGCCGTACTGATATGGAGCGGCTGATCCGCCGGAATCCAGTGCGGGAGCTGCGCGAGATGATCCTGCCATGCCCCATGAGATTTGACGCGGAGTACGGCCGTGAGGCGGGTGCGTTGGTGCCGCTGATACGGATTACCTGCGACGTCGCAGCCCGGGAAAATTCAGCCGCACAGAAGCTGGCCGAGTTCTACCGCGAGTGGCTTGAGGGCTTCATCCAAGACCGTGCGGCAACGGGATACCAGGTCCGCATCCGCTTCAACGCAGTGTGAGCAACCGGTTCCCATGCAGACCCCACCCAGCAGGAATGGCGTAGAAGTATCCCGGGCCAGTCTGGAAGATTTGCTGACGCGAACGAACGGCCCCGACTCTCTCTGGGCGGTTCTTGACCTGCTCTGCCATGACGCCGCAGGGGAGGTGGATGCAGGCGCTACGGAAACGTGGCGACTTTGGGTGCTCTGCGCGGTGCGCCACTACCACGAGTCGATGCTTGCGGGGATTGTCAGTGGCGTCGTATCCGAGACGGCCGATACCCCCGTCAGGGTTATGCTCTTCCGGCACTACCTTCCCTGGGCCGGCATGCCGCTGTTCGGAGATATGCCTCATGACCCTGCATGGGCGGATGTCTCCTACGGGGAGCGGGACTCATGGCTTCTGGGGGATGCCCGATTGCGACGAGTAGCCGCCGCCATCGAGGATCTTCTCCTGTCGCGCTTCAGTTTCCGCCTCTGGAACTTGCGCAGGGATTTCAGGCGCTGGCGAACCGACGAGATCTCGCCTGCCGATAGCCTCTGCCTGCTGACGGCATTGGGTGTCTGTGAGGAGGGGGACGCGCCTCCTCGAGGGTGGCGGCGACTGGCGGGCGCGCTCCTCCAGTATGTGGTCAGCGGACTGCCTCCCCAGATCACCCAAGCTCATCTGGCAGGTCTGCTTACCGAGTGGTTGCGCTGTGAGACGAAGGTATTGGATGAAGACCGTAGCGAGCGTCTAGCCGAACCTGTGTGTTCGCGGTTGGGCCAGCGTTCCGCGACGCTTGGCCAGCACCTGATCTTGGGACGGCAGGTGAATCTGCGCTGGGGATGGCTCGTTTGGCTGCTTCCTGCTGACCAAGGTCAGTTGGCCGCCCTGGAAGGCGAGGGCTGGGTGGACTCGCCCAGGCAGCCCTCGCGCTGGCTAGGGAGGCTCGCCGCGGCCATGTTGCCGTTGCAGGTGAACTACCGCATCCTCATCGGGGTGGTCTCGACGGCTGGACCCTTAACGTCTGATCTTCTGGGAGAGGGAATCCTCGGGCAGATGCACGTGCACTGAAGCGCAGTGGATACACCGTTTGCATGTCTGTCCCGGTTGCCGGGCGGACGCTGGCAGCAAGGATATGCATGGGAGTAGAAAGCGTCCATTCTAGCGCTGAGAACTTGGAGAGGGCCCGGCCGACCATGTCGGACGGCCGGGCCGGGTGGGATCTGTCCCGCCTCTTCGTTGTCTCACGGTTCCTCAATCCGGCCGACGCCGAGATTGTCATGCAGGACACTGAGGTGGAGTTGCCGCCGCCACTCGGGATTCGGCTCAAGCGTGTCTACCGTTCCCGCAATCACCGCCAACGCGGCCTATTCGGCAGAGGCTGGAGCAGTTGCCTCGACTGGACTGTTGATTTCGAGCAGCCTGCGTTGCGCGGGTATCACGGCCTGACGATTCCCTTCTTTCGAGCTGCGGGGAATTGCCATAGCACCCCATTCTTCCCGTTTACCCTTGAACTGAGCAAGGGGACGGCACGGCTACGTTGTGGCGAGGCTCACGTGGACTTCAGCCAAAGTGCCGATGGGTATGGACGTCCAGCCGTGATGGCGTTACAGCAGACGATGGGGTGGAGGCTGCAGTACAGCCCTAGCGGCATCTTGGAGCAGCTTGTCAGCCTCAGCGACTCCGAGGTCAGATTCCACATTGAGGTGGCTCGCGACGGACTGCTCCGCCAGATGGTGGGGACGAGCGGC
>CAILKC010000370.1 GCA_903834675.1 uncultured Victivallales bacterium
GTAGCGCCCCCCCCTCACCGCCGCCAGCAGCGGTTCCTCGATGAGGTCGATACCGCTGTCCTGCACGAAAGCAGTGAGGATATCAACCTCCCGCGCCCCGGGCAGCTCGGGCAACAGCCGTGCGAGGAAGGGGGCGCCAGGGTGGCCGGTGGGCAGGTCGGTTCCCCCGGTGGCGTCTGCCATGTAGTTGCCGCGCCCTGGTATGACGTGGCGTACCCCGCCACGCGGGTCCGGCACGTCCCCGTGCCAGCGGGGGATGACATGCACGTGGAGGTGAGGTACGGTCTGCCCCGCGGCGGCACCAGCGTTGAAGCCCACATTCCAGCCGTCAGGCGGCGGCAAGAGCTGGAGTTCCTGAAGCGCTTTCACTTCCCCGATCAGCGCGAGGATCGCGCGCTGCTCCTCGGCGGTCGCGTCGAACCATGTGGCGACCACCCGTTTGGGGACCACGAGGGTGTGCCCGCGGGATACCGGAAAACCATCCTGGATGGCGAACGCCAGCTCGTTGCTGGCGATCCACACTGCTTGTGGGACAACCAGGAATGGACTCTGCCAGCCTGTCATCGCTCCCGCCTCTGCTCCGGCGCGCTCGCCAGGGTATTTTCCTGCAGTTGCTGCCCGAAGCGCCGGTCCAGCCTGTCGCCGACGAAGATGCCCGCGTGCCACACGCCGCAGCGCTAGTCCCGGGCGGATGGCAGCGCTGGGACTGCAGTGAGGCCATTAGATTAGCGGTAACGGCCGAACTGTCGATCCAGCCCACGCCGACTTCGCCGCTGCGGGCGTCATCGAGCAACTCCCCAGTCACTCCGCGGCCTGTACTACCGACCTTGTGTCTGCGCTGCCCACGGGGCTCTGATGCGCGTCCGGTGGCCGAGCCGCTAAACTTCAACCTAGCCCCAAGATGGACCCGTGCCACACGAGAGAACCGGGAGGATGGCGCGCTCGCGCAACGGGCCGCCTTCGTCGAGGCCACCAGCGTGGCCCGGGAACGCTATCGAAAGCCTCGCCAAAGGTCCCCATATAGCTGGCACGCCTGCCTCTTTCGCTATAGTTTTGGCCGAGCTGTTGGTGAGGAATACCGTGGCGCCGATGGCCGCCACCAAGGGCATCGTGCAACACGATATGCCGGCGGAGGCTGAGGGGTAATGCTGCCGCGCCAGAGGTGATGGCCCATGGCGGCCAGGAGGTCCGACGCATGTTTCGCCAGGTCAGACTACCCGCAGGCGTCCACGGCAGCCTGCTGCTGCACAGCATGCCCGGGCGTTTCGAGCCGCTTGAACTGGCCTGGAAAGAGATCCACGCCGAGGGCGTGCAGGTCATCGTCAACCTGGCTCAGCCAGCCGAGATTTCGCGGAAGTCGCCCGCCTATGCCAGGGCGTTGCAGAACGGCCAGGTGCCCTGTGAGGTCATCTCCTTTCCGGTGCAGGACTATGGGATCCCGGGCAGCCTGGAGGCATTCTGGGAGCTTGCCCTCGGCCTGGCTCAACGGCTCGAAGCGGGGGACCGGATCCTCGTCCACTGTGCGGCCGGGGTTGGCCGCAGTGGTTCCCTGGCGACCTGCGTCCTGGCTGCGCTCGGAGAGAAGCCAGCGGTGGCGGCAAAGGCGGTGCGGGCCGCCGGCTCCCAGCCGGAAACCCGCGGGCAGGCGGGCTTGGGAAAATGGTGCGCAGCGCGGCGAGGCGCCGGGCGCTGAAGCCGTGGGCGGGATGTCCGGGCTTTGCGACCGGGGTCGTGTTCTACACTGGCGCCTGGGTTATCCCCTTCGGCGACACTTCGTGGGCCGTCCGGATGGGCGGCCTCAAAGGGCGGGAAAGCGGCGTCGAGCCGCCGACACTCCAAAGCCTGCCTGGCTACGCCATGCCAGGCAGTATCATACTGCACCCCAACAACGTGGGGTGCTTTTTACTGCGGTGGCTCGACACCGCTTTCAGTGGGCGCAGTGCGACCGAGTTCTCTTGGCTTAGCGCCTATGGGGCGTTGCCATGGGCGCCCCGAACCGTGCCTTCAGCGCTTCGAATGGCCTCCCCTATTGTACCTCCGGGTACTTCTCGGCGAGGTGGCGGAATGCCTCGATGATTCTGGCTTCGTAGGGCAGGGCGAGTTGGCGGAGATCCGCGTACCGTGGGTTGGCCGGATCGCGTCATTCCCCGGGCATGAAGAGTTTGCTGCGGGTCTTTCCGGCCAGTTCCAGGAAGAGGTCGAAATCGGGGTGTTCTTCCGCCAGGCTGTAGGTATCGAAGCTCGACTATTTTCCATGTTCCGCGCAGGAAGTCCTCGCGTCCCGCCAGCACCTCGCATGCGGTGGTGTGGGCGGCGCGCGCCAACCTTACCTCGGCGCTCTCGGGACACTCGTACTGCTCATCGCGCACTCTCTGCCGCAACAGCACACTGCGTTTGCGGCGTGACTTGCCGACCAGCAGGGCTGCGAACTCACGCAGGTTACCGATCAGGGACTGGTCGAGATGGATCGCCCACGGGCAGTAGGGCGAACCACGCCACAGGCTGCCCCCGAACTCGCCCTCCGACCAGGCCGCACCAACCGCGAACCCGCCATCGCGGGGGCCCATCAGTGTTTCGGTCGGCGGGGTGAAGCCAGGGCAGCCACCGTCGAGCAGAATGATCACGACGGCGTCGGTCGAGGTCGCGATGTGCTTGATGGTAGCCAGCATGATGGTGCTCCGTTCGACGTAGATGCACGCACTGCCCTCGGCGCGTTTCATCGCGTCGGCCCGGCTCGCCGGGTCGACTGCGGGTTCCTCGACCTCGGGTATGTCCAGGGGCTCTGGGTCTGGAATACGAGCGGGCGCCTGCGCCCCTGTCGTGTTGCTGACTCCTGCAAGCGACTGCTGGTCACCGTCGTTCATGTGCAGTTTCCTCAACTGTCCTATTCCCAGGGCGTTGCCCTGGGCTGGTATGGCAGCGCGCCTTCAGCGCTCCAGACGGACTCCCTTATTGCACGGGTCGCTCTTTTTTCCACAGCTTCTTGCTGGGCACCCAGGCGACGCCTCCGCCATCCCTATGTGTGGAATCCTGACGCCTGCATGACGGGGATGCGAGGGGAGCCGCTTTTTCGGCGCCCGCCACGGGAAGCGCTCCCGCTGGTCGCGGCGGCTCAGCGGGAGCTTCGCCCTCCAGGGGAAAAGCGCTCCCGCCGCGAGGGTTCTGCAAGAGCCTCAGGCGTTCGTGCCTCAGAAACCGACGCACTCGGCGTACGCCGTTTCGACCTTGTGCGTGTCGACTTGGAGCAGAGCGGCGATCTTGGGCTTGGGGGCGTTGCGTTTGACGAGGCGGAGGACGGCGATGGCCAAGGCACGGCCTCGGCAGAGAGCTTGGCGGTAGGCCATGTCGCTCTTGGCCTGTCGCCAAGCCTCAAAGCCGGAGGCTTTGGGGGGCATCCCACACTTCTGCCGAATGCAGTCGGCCCAGAAAGGATTCTTGGCTTCAAGTAGACGCAGACCGAGGTGAACGACGTCGGAGGTGTTGCTCTTGTTTTCGCTGCGGTAAGCGTCCCATTCGCCATACGCCCCTCGGTCGTCGCCATTCCCGTCGTCGTCCGGGTCGTTGGGCCCTTGGCACCCGGCGAGTTGGTCGAAAGCGATGTGTTTCCAGAGCAGACAATGGGCGGCGGTCTTGATCCTTTTGACCCCCAGCAACGGGAGCAACTCTTCAGGCGTCGGCTGGCGCTCATCCTCTTCCGCCTTGAAGAAGTCCTCCACGGCCTTGCGGCAGAGCCGAGCGAAACGGTACTCGTGTTCGGTGAGGTGGAAGTAGTTCTCACAAAGGTCATGAAGCATGGCCAAACGGACCGGAGATGGGGTCGTCTTAGATCTGCTGAAGGCATAGCCGTGGAATGAGTTACAAATGAACTGATCGTATTTCTCCATCAGAACGAAAAGCGCTTTCTTGCCGCTGATGGCAATGTCCTCGGCATCTGCCGAGGTCAATCCGTGCTCCGCCGCCATGCGGGCGGCCATGATCCCGATCTGGGACGTGTGCAAGTAGATGGCGACGGTGGCCGCTGCCTCTGTGCCTTCCGTGCCGAGCAGATGGACGATCAACTGGTCCCCCAGACGAATCGTGAGAAAGCCACGCAAACTGCTCTTGCGCTGCGGGTCGTACTCCTGCTGCCACCCTCCGAATTGCGCTACGCTGAGTTCCACCAAGGTGGCCGTGCAGTCGCAGCGTCGTGCCTGCTCGCAGACCTCCGCAGCAAGGGACGTCAGATCGATGGCAGGGGCGGACGGGACGTGGGCGTTGCGGGACTGGGTGCTCATCATGGGACTCCTTTCTGCGTGGGTGTCGAGTGACAGCGAAAGCAAAGGACGCCATACCGACGACCGTGAATTCCATGCTCGTGTCAGGCTTCCTCCGGAACCGAACACGTCCCCACAAAACGCGCGCATTATGCGCGTGCGTGCGAGACTTCGGGATCGCGATGGACCGACGCGGACCGCCGCCCGGGGCGCAGTCGCACCGTGACGGGGCCTGGCGGGGTAGAGTTCTACGACAGGGGTGAGACGCTGTCTTCTCCCGAGATAGCGCCTGCCGCCGGTCGCGGCGGGGGTCTGGCCGCTGAAGGCAGGGGCCTGGAACGACACGAACTGCGCACCTGGCGCGCAGTTCGTGCCTCGGAACGGCGGAGCGTACTCGTCCAAATTGCGGACGGGTCACGGCTCCGCCTCGCTGATCAGTCCACTCGGTACGAGCGCCGACGGTTCATACCCGCCATGCGACCCTCGGACCTTGCTTCGGCGAGCAGGAAGAACGACGTGTGAATGACGGTATCGCTGTGGACCAGAGCGCTGCCGACGACCCGACCGCCCTTGAAGCGGTAGTCGTCCCCGTAGCCGACCGACTTGAAGACCTTCTCATCGCAGCCGAGGGCGCGGTCAATGAAGCCTTTACCTGCCAGGGTGACGGTCTCGGCACTTGCAGCGGTCCCCTCTTTGCCCACCAGTGCGTCCATGGCATAGCTTCTGACCAGCCTGCCGTGGACACGTCCGTAGGCGGCGGCACGGGACACGAGGTCGAAGCCGATAGCCTCTCCGTTGCGGACAACCAGGATGCCGATCTGCCCCGCGACGGCAGGGAACGCCGTGGCGACTTCGTCGAGAGCGACTCGGTGCGACTCGAACACATCGCGCATCGCCCCGGTCGGCGAAGGCGCTCCACCCGCCTCCTGGAGACCGGAAACCAAGTCCCAGACTTCGCCCTGGTTGGAGCGGAATGAGGCGGACTCGTCCAGGGATACCGACACCGAACATGACTTTCTGGCGCGGATGCTATGGGCCATGATGGTTCCGGAATCGTAGAACGCCGGCGTGGCGTATGCCCAGCGGCCCTGCTCGGTGCAGCTCACCGGGATGACGAGGGTCTGCTTCTCCGGAACCAGGACCGTCGTGTTGAGCACGCGGTTCTGCTTGGCGCCGGCTAACTCTTCCCCGTCGAGCAGGAGAACGGGTGTGTCGGCGCTGTTCGTGACCTTGAGTTCCGGCACGGAGCCGCCCTGGCTCACCTCGGTGACGCTCAGAAGCCTACCCTCCAGAGCTTCGCTCAAGCTGATGTAGGTGACCCCGCCGCCGTCCCCGTCGGTCAGGGGGATGACGGCGAGGTTCCGGTAGGTCTGCGGAGCCCCGAGGGTTACGCCCTTCAGACAAGTAACGATCCGCTCATGCATGTCGCACCTCCCTTGTGTTGTGGCTTACAATGACATTGCACCTCGGACAAAACGTGTCCTGGGCAGGAGGCGCATGTCAGCTCCGTAGGTGGTGACTACTCAGGTCCCAGGGTTCAGGGTTCAGCCCAGCCGCCGGCTTGGAGGCCGGACATGCCGGAATGAGACTTGCCGACGCGGTTCCCATTCCGCTCCGGCCGGGACGCGCCGGA
>CAILKC010000371.1 GCA_903834675.1 uncultured Victivallales bacterium
CACTAGACGGCTGGAGATGCGGTGGGGGGCCACCGCTGCGCCTGAGGCCAGGCGCCTCTCCACGAGACGGCTGGAGATGCGGTGGGCTCCACCGCCGCGCCTGAGGCCAGGCGCCTCTCCAGAGGAATGGCGCGGCCGCGACGCGCGGCGGGTAGGGGCGGGCGGTGCAGAGATCTGGAGCACAGGCAACCAACAGGGAGCGCTGACATGGGGACAGGAAACGACATGGATAAGAGCACTTTCGCCGTGTATCTCGGCAACCGCGGCTTCTTCCCGGCCTCGCTGCTGCTGGCGGCGCGGGAGGAGATGACGCGGGTGCTGACGGCTGGCGGCTACGGGGTGCGCATGCTGGAGCCACAGGCCACCCGGCACGGCGCGGTGGAGACCGTCGCCGAGGGGCAACGTTTCGCCGAGTGGCTGGCCCAGCAGCGCGGCAAGATCGACGGCGTGATTGTCTCCCTGCCGAACTTTGGCGACGAGACCGGTGCGGTCACCGCTCTGCGCGACGCCGGGGTACCGATCCTGGTGCAGGCCTACCCCGATGAGTTGGACAAGATGGACCAGGCGCGGCGGCGCGACGCCTTCTGCGGCAAGTTCTCCATCATGGACATGTTCTGTCAGTACGGCATTCGCTTCACCGCCCTGCCGCCGCACACGGTTAGCCCCGGATCCGAGCGTTTCCGCGAGCAGCTCGACTTCTTCGACCGTGTCTGCCGGGTGGTCAAGGGCATGCGCCGGTTGACCGTGGGGGCCATCGGCGCGCGGACGACGGCCTTCAAGACCGTGCGTATCGACGAACTGACCCTGCAGAAGGCGGGGATCACGACCGAGACGCTGGACCTGTCGATGATCTTCAAGCGGGTGCGGGAGCTGCAGCCCGACGCCGTGTACCGGGCGACCCGTGAGCGGCTGCTGGGGGCCACCTGCTGGCAGGGCGTCCCCGAGGCCAGCCTGGACAACCTGGTGCGTCTGCGGGTGGTGCTGGATCAGGTCATTGGCGAATACGCCCTGGACGCCCTGGCGCTGCGCTGCTGGATCGAGATGGAGCAGCAGCTCAACATCGCGCCCTGCGTGGTGCTGGGCGACCTCAACAACAGCGGCATCACCGCGGCCTGCGAAGTCGACACCGGCAATGCCATCGTCATGCATGCCCTGAAGCTGGCTTCCGGCGCGCCGGCGATGTGTCTGGACTGGAACAACAACTACGGCGACGACCCCAACCGCTGCATTCTCTTCCACTGCGGTCCGGTGGCCTTCGACCTGATGACGGCCAAGGGCCAGATCGTGGACCACTACATGCTGGCGACCGCGGTCGGCAAGGGCAACAGCTTTGGCTGCAACGAAGGTCGGATCAAGCCGATGCCCTTCACCTACGGGAGCCTGCTCACCGCCGATGGCAAGCTGAAGAGCTACCTGGGCGAGGCTGAGTTCACTGCCGACCCCATTCCGACGGACTTCTTTGGCTGTGCCGGGGTGGCAAAGTTCGCCGACCTGCAGGGCGTGTTGCAGCATGTGGGAAAGAACGGTTACCGCCACCACGTCAGCGCCTCGCCGGGGCTCCATCAGGCCGCGGTCAAGGAAGCGCTGACGACGTACCTGGGCTGGGACGTAACGGTGCTGTGACGCGGGTCTGGTTCAGATCGATCAGGGCCAGGCCGGGGACGTAGCGGCAGGCTTCGCGCAGGGCCGCGCTGTAGCGGCCGTAATTCATCGCCAGGTGGTGGATGAAGGGGCCTTCCATCAGGGTCCGCTCCCAGCGTCGCCAGTCGTCGACTTCGACCCAGACGTAGTTGTTCAGGGTGGCCGGACCATCGCAGGTATGCGCTTCGCCGACGGCCAGGACATAGTCGCCGTGGTTGCCGTCGAAGCGGGCCAGGGTGACCGGACCTTCTTTCAGCCGGAAGTGGGTCATGCCGGAGAGCGGGCTGGGCAGGATCCAGTGCTTGCCGATGCGGACACGGTCGTCGGGGGCGCAGAGGCTGAGGGGCGCGCCGGCGTGCCAGACGCAACCCGCGTTGTCGTTGGTCGGATGCCGGATGACGAACTCGGAGAGGAAGGCGGCCGCGGTGTTGAAGCTGGCGCGCTGGATCAGGACATTGCTGATGGCGCCATGGATGTCCGACTCGTAAGCGATGGTGACCGTGTCGCCGACCGCGGACTCCGCATAGCAGCAGTAGGCGCCCATGGCGTCGACGAGGCTGGTGAATTCCTGCACCGCGAGGGTCTCCAGCCCGTGCTGTGCGGCCAGGGCCAGCATCTGGTCGCGCATGGCCAGCACGTTGACGAGGGGACCGTCCTCTGCAAAGCCCTCGAGGGTGGTCGTCTGGCGGAGTTCGCTGATCTCTTTCTCGTAGCCCGTCCGACCACGGCGGGCGCGATCCCGACTGGCGTTGATGAAGTCGACCATATCCAAGGGCAGGACCTCGACAGCAAAGCGGTCGAGGAGTTGCTGTTCGTTGATGATCGTGGTCCAGAAGAAATCAATGCGTTGACCGAGGTGGCCGATGCGCAGACCACGGGTAAGGGCGGCGGCGGCCTGGACCGCACGCAGGAAGGTCTCCATCCCGGCGCGCAGCGGCGGCTCGTCCAGACGGCAATTCTCAAGGTAGGTGAACTTTACCCCCAACTTGCCGAGCACGTTGCTCGAGGCAAACAGGCCACAGAGGGTGTCGCGCAGGCGGCTGCCATCCGGGAGAGGGGCCTCATCGCGGGGACCCCAGAGCAGCACCGGCAGGCCAAGCTTGCGGCCGATCATGCCCACGGCGCCCTCGGTGCCGAAGTTGCAGTGCGGCATGAACAGCGCCTCGACGCCGGCCCGGCGGAAGTGGGCCACCACGGTGTCGACCTGCGCTTGGTCCTTGACCAGCCCGTCTTCCAGCACCCCGTCCAAGTCCACAAACGGGATCTGCCACTGGTGCAGGCGCGCCTGGATGAGGCCCTTGAAACGCAAAGCGTCGGCATTGCTGAAGACGAACTTGCCGATGGGGCAGAGCCCCAGCAGAGGCTTCTTCTCAGTCACGGGCGGTTCTCCTGGTGGCAGCGCTGGGTGGACCTGTCGGTAACCTGACGGGTGGCCGGAGGCTGTCAAGCTCGAAATGACGAATGGCCAATGACGAATGCCGAAGGGCTCCAGGCGGGTAGGCGCGGGGTAGCCTGCCCGCCACAGGAGGGCCAGTACCGCTCTCAGGCCGGGGAACCGGCCCTCTGAAGTAGGCGCATCGCGCCAGGCCGGGTGGGGTGTCACATGGAGTGCCGTGACGGTGACGTGCGAGAACGGGCGCAGAGCGGTGTCGAGCCACCGGCAGTCCACAGTTCGGCCTGGTGATCGGCGCGGGATGACACTGAGTCCCGGGGCACGCGGGACTCCTTGGAGTGCCTGCGGCTTGACGCCGCTTTCATACTCGGGCCGTCTGCAGGCAGAAGTAAGCTCCGTGGCGTACTGCCACCCGGGGAGCCGTGGGACAGGTTTCGGGGGCAAGGCGGGATAGCGTTCGGGCTCCCAGGAAGTCACCCCGAATCCGCCCTATACCGCGCCAGACGCATGGGGTTGGCTTCTCCGTATGAGCAGTTCCACAGCGAGGTGCTTGACAATGTCCGTCAGTACCGATCGAAGGGAACGACCGCCCACAAGCTGAAGCAGCACTGGTTCCTTTGTGTCCACTGACATGCGGACAGGAATGCTTGGGCTGAATGATCGGAAGCTCGCATGAGTGAAACGGGATCGGATTTCGTAGAGTTCAGAGGTGATGCGCTTGAGCCTTTCCTGCTCTGGCCGCTTCTCCCAGGCATGGGCACTGTCGTCGGTGATTGTCTGGGACGCAAGCCTGACAACTGCGAACCCTCCGCCCGCGGTTGTTGCACTCCCGCTGGGGGCTGTCTATGTTAGTTGCGTCTGGCCTGCACGCCGCGGGGCTGTCCCGCTTGGGGTGCCCTAGCCGGCCGGTCTGGAACAGGCGCGTTACGGCAAGGTGGATAGCGGACCAAGAGGCAGACCATGACGCTGCACGGCATCGAGACTCCGCGGGCGCGGATCTCGGCGTTCTGCCGAGAGAACGGGATTCGCCGCCTCGCCCTGTTTGGCTCCGTCCTGCGCGACGACTTCAGGCCAGACAGCGACCTCGACGTGCTGGTCGAATTCCAGCCTGGCGTACGCGTCGGCCTGGCCTTCATCCGGATCCAGGATGAACTCTCCGCCCTCTTCGGCCACACCGTGGACCTTAACACCCCCGCCGGCCTGAGCCGCTACTTCCGGGACGATGTGCTCAAGGAAGCGCAGGCAGTCTATGTCGCGGCATGACGACCGTATCACACTCCGCCAGATGGTCGACCACGTCGATGAAGCTGTCGCCATCGCCCATGGGCACATGCGTGCCGACCTCGATTCCGATCGCCTGCTCTTCCTCGCGTTGCTGAAGCTCGTCGAGATCGTCGGCGAAGCCCCCATGCGAGTGTCCGCCCCCATGCAGACAGCCCATCCTGAGATCCCCTGGCGAGCCATCATCGGGACCCGCAATCGGCTGGTTCACGGCTACGACTCGGTTGACCGCGACATCCTCTGGGACATCGTTGCCATCGACTTTCCGCCCCTGGCCCCCCACATCAGGGCGCTGCTGCCGCCGATGTGAAGCCCCTGGTCGCACCCAACCGATCAGGTGGTCGGTGCGCCTGCCGTCGAGTCGTGTCCCGCAGCCGCACCGTGCGCCATTCCGGGCCGGCCGGAACGGGCCGAGACGCCGCGGCGCGCGCAGGAGCGCCCGCCGGACCTCGCCTGGACGGGCAAGTGGAACACTCGCTCCCGCTGGGTCGCGGCGGCTCGCGAGGCCGCTCGCCCTCCACATCGCCGGCCTTGCAGTCCAGGGCGTCTTGGTTGTCATGGCGCGGTGCCTGTCGAAGCGAGGTCTGGCCCTCCAACCGCTCCGGGAGCGGCGGGCGCGCGGTTGCTATTGGGCGATTGCGGGCTATAGGCAGTGCCGGCAATGCTGGCGAACGTTTCACTTGCCTTGCCGACGCGACTGGACGAGGAGTACCGTGGGATGATGAACACCTTCCGCTGGTTTCTGTTTGCCGTAGGCCTGTGTCTGAGTCTGGCCTGTACGGCGGGCGACCCCGACGCCGGGGCGGCGCGGCGGCGTCTGGAGTTAATCAAGGTCGGCGAGCAGGGCGCCGCCGCCCTGCCGGCGTTGCGCCAGGGCCTGGCCGACGAGAATGTGGTGGTGCAGCGCACGGCAGCCCGGCTGCTGGCGGACGTGGGAGAGCCCGCCAAGGAGGCCTTGTTGGAGGCCTGGAAGAGCGCCGATGCCGTGGTGCGGCAGACCGCGCTCAAGGCCCTGGTGCGTCTTGCTGGTGGCGATCGGGACGTGGTGTTGGGACAGGCCCTGGCAGATGCCGATCTGACCGTACGCATGCTGGCCGCCGGCGCCCTGGCGGCGCTGCCCCGCAGTGCGGCGACCGAAGCCCTGCTGCAGACCGCCGCCAAGGACTCGAGCGACGCGGTACGGGCGCTCGCGAGCAGGGCACTGTGGCCGTTCCGACGCGACGTGACCCCACTGCGCGAAAGGCGCGACTGGGATCACGAGGTCGCCGTGATCCAGACCTTTCCCCTGCCCAAGGACGACTGGCGCTTCGCTCTCGATCCCATGCGGGACGGACACCTCAGCAAGTGGTACGAGGCTGGGTTTGACGACAGCGCCTGGAAGACCCTTGCCATCGAGCAGGCCTGGGAAAAGGCGGGGTACG
>CAILKC010000372.1 GCA_903834675.1 uncultured Victivallales bacterium
CCGGGCGGGTTCGCGGTACCCGCCGTCGGCCAGACCCCAGAGACGGCGGAAGCCCCGGCAGGGCCGGTGCGGACCGCCGGCTCCAAGGCGCCTACCGCCCGGAAAAGAAACGACCTGTGCAATAAGGGAGCCCGTCTGCAGCGCTGAAGGCGCGCTAAGATACCAGCCTGGAGCCCGCGATGCCCAGCCCGTTCCGGGCGGGTTCGCGGTACCCGCCGTCGGCCAGACCCCAGAGACGGCGGAAGCCCCGGCAGGGCCGGTGCGGACCGCCGGCTCCAAGGCGCCTACCGCCCGGAAAAGAAACAGCCCGCTGCGAACTTCACCGCTTCCGGCGCGATGAACTGGCCCGAGGGATCGGCAATGCGGATGCCGCGGCTTTCCCCCGGCAGCAGATCGAAGTAGTTGTCCTCGGGCTCGGCGCCCGGCGGCAATCCCGTGATCTGCACCGCGTGAGCGTAGGCTTTGGCGCTGACCGTCACCGCGACCCCGGCCCCGACTCTGCGGACCTCGCAGTGTAGTCCGGGATCCACGGTGCGGAGTTCGCGGTAGTCGACGGCTCGGAAAATGGCCGGCAGGATGTCGCTGCGGCCAGGTACCCGCGCGATCCAGAGCCCCTCTCGTGGATCGAGTTCCCCGCGGCCAAACTCGCAGAGCGTGGTCCGGCTGAGGGCAGGGGCGCGGACGGCCACTCGGGCAAGGTCGCTGGCGCCACCATCCAGGCGCACGTAGCCGTACTCGAGTTGGAAGGATTCCGGCTCCCGGGTGTCATTGGCCAGCACCACCCGGACCGCGCCGGCCGCGCCCGGCCGCAGAATGAGCCGCAACGGGGCGAAGGTCCGACGCACGAAGTACCACGAGATCTTGCGGCGCCGGGAGTAGTCGACGATGGTCCAGCCGACCTCACCCCAGCAGTCCTCATACATCCAGAATAGCCCGCCGTGGCAGTTGGGGCGGACGCGCATGGACTCCAGGGAGTAGCTGTACATAAGGCCCTGCACCAGACCACTGGTGAGGATGTAATCGTCCAGCGACAGCCCCTCGGGATCGAGGTAGTGCTTACGGACGCCGGCGGCCACGGTGCCCTTCTCGAAGGTGTTGGTATGGTGGTGCCAGACCTCGCCCTGACGCTCCGGCGGGGCGCCGTCCAGATAGGTGTCGATGGTCTCGCGGCAGGGCGCGCCGATGTAGCCGAACTCAGAGATGAACAGCGCGTTACACCTGTCGAACTCCTCCGGCGTGATGCGTTTCTGCATGTCCGGGTTCATCATGCAGTCTTGCCAGTGATGCCGGTCGCCGACCTCCTCGCAGTTGGGCGCCTCGCCGCCGTAGGGCGAGCCATTCCAATAGGGGATCTCGGGACTGTTGCGGCGCACCGCTTCCGGCAAGATGTAGTTGTAGGCGATGGCGCCGCCGCGGGTGCGTTCCCGCCACCAGTCACGGAAGCCCCACTGGTTCTCGTTTGAGCCGCTCCACAGGGCGAGGCAGGCATGGCGTTGCAGCCGCCGGGTCTGATAGTCGGCCTCCAGTTCGACCTCGCGGCGAAAGTCCTCGCGGTGGTCCGGGTAAGGGGCACAGGCAAACATGAAGTCGTGCCAGAGCAGGATGCCGTAGCGGTCGCAGGCGTCGTAGAAGGCCTCGGGTTCGTAGAGGCCGCCGCCCCAGACGCGCAGCATGGTGAAGTTCGCCTCGTGGGCCTGGCGCACCAGCGTCTCGTAGGTCGCGGCGGCCGTGCGCGCGTAGAGCGTGTCCGCCGGGATCCAGTTGGCGCCCTTGCAGAACACCCGCTGGCCGTTGACCTTGACCGCAAATACCCCGGCGGTATCCAGTTCCAGGAAGCGTAACCCCCAGCGGAACGGCGGCAGGGCCAGGGCCTCGCCGGACGGCAGTTCAAGCGTGGCGGCCACGCTGTAGAGGTGTTGCTCCCCGACTCCATTGGGCCACCAGAGGCGTGGCGCGGGCAGGCTGATGAGCAACTCCAGAAAGTTCAGTCCGGAACGCAGCAACGTGGCCTTTTCGACCCGGACCGCTTTCCCCGCGGCATCGGTGAGGGTGAGGGTAACGGTGCCATTCGTGGTCTGGTAGTAGTGGAAGCGCTCCACCGTCACCACCGCCTTGACCACGGCCACGTCCGCCGTGTGCGAGACAGGGTGCAGCGCGACATTGCGGATGCAGGCGCCGCTCATGACCCGCAGGGTGACCGCGCCGCCGATGGCCGTGGTGGCGCAGCGGGGGCTCCAGTCCCAGCCCCAGGAGTACTGTGGTTTGCGCACCAGCGCGCGGCGCGGATCGCCGCGTTCCGGCCGACCGTTGTTAGCCTCGGTTCCGGCGCGCACCCCATCCGGCTCATCCATCTCCAGCTCGGTCACCTCCTCGACCCCGGCGCTGAGCCTGACCAGGAGCACATTGCGGCCAGCTACGAGCCGGGGCCGGACGTCGGCGACGAAGGGGCGGAAGGCATTGCGGTGGGAGCCGAGGTGGACGCCATTGAGGAAGATCTCGGCCTGGGCGTCCAGCCCGTTCAGCTCCAGCTCGACAACCTCGGCCGCCAGCCAGGCCGGAGACGCGGTGAAGGCGGTGCGGTACCACCACGAACGGCTCTCGGTCCAGGCGCACTTGGAGGTGTTCAGCCCCAGCAGAGGCTCCGGAATC
>CAILKC010000373.1 GCA_903834675.1 uncultured Victivallales bacterium
GCGCCAGGTGGTGGCGCTGGGGTTTTACAATGATCCGGCAAAGCTCGTGGCTTCAGTCGCGGACTATGTGCGGCGGGCGAGGGGACTGCAAGCCGCCCCCGGTCTGGATGCTGAGCGCAAGGGGATCATGGATCGTACGGTCACTGAGCTCACCCGCCTGAACCAAGCCATGACGGCGGCCGGCTCGGATCCGGCCACGTTGCGCGCCCTGTGGCTCGAGGCCCGCCGGGCGTTGCGGCCGGCGGTGCTGGCCCAGGCGGGGGGTGACTTTGACCAGATCGTGCTCAGTACGGTTTTTGCCCCGCATCATCCGCCCAACATCGTCGGAACGCACACCGCCTGGACCCACAAGCCGGGCGGCGACTTGTGCCTGCTTTCCGGGTGGCGCACGGGGGCAACGGAATTACGGCCCATCCTGGCCGGCAAACTGGGCCCGGGACATGTGCACGGGCTGGATTTGTGGTTCGATGCCGACCGGCTGGTCTTTGCCTGGGCGCGGCAGGAGGGCTGGCCGCGCCCCAAAAACTGCAAGGTGCCATCCGGCAAGAGTTATCACCATGAACTGCGGCAGGCCCACGAACCCACGCACCTCTATGAGATCGGTCTCGATGGCAGCGGTCTGCGCCAGTTGACATCCGATCGCTACTGGACGGACCTGGAACCGATCTGGCTTCCGGATGGTGGCATCGTCTTCACCTCCGACCGCTGCGCTCACGCGGTGATCTGTGACGCCTTCTCCAATGATGAGGCCAACCTCAACCTCTACGCGCTGCGGCCCGGGGGGGATATCCGGCGCCTGACCAACAACAAGGACATTGACCGCCATCCCTGCTTGCTCAACAACGGGCTCATCGCCTACACCCGCTGGGAATACCAGGAGCGGCATTTCTGGGATATCCACTCCCTCTGGACCGTGCGACCCGACGGAACGATGGCCGATGCCTTATTCAAGCAGCATCTAATCCGACCCATGGGGTTGCGCGATGCGCGGGCGATCCCGGGCTCCGGCAAGTTGGTGGCCATCGCCACGGGACATCACACCTATGCGATCGGACCGCTGGTGCTGGTGGATCCGTCGGTAGGCATCAATAACCCCGAGGGCTTGCGTAATGTCAGCCCCGGAGTGGTGGAGCAAGAGCACAAGCACGGCAGCCCGATGAAGGCGACCACGGTGCCCGAAGGCGGGCTGCAGGATGCAGGGGGATTCTACCAGACCCCCTGCGCCCTTTCGGAGAGCTGCTTTCTGGTGGGCTATTCGTATGCCACGGGCCGCCCTGACCATCTGGCACCACACCCCGAGGGCGGGGTTGATTCCAACGGCATGGGGCTCTATCTGGTGGATGTGTTTGGCAACAAGGAACTGCTCTATCGTGATCCGTTGCTGGGGGTGATGTATCCCATGCCCGTCAAGCGGCGGCTGCGGCCGGCGGTGCAGCCAGATCTGGTCAAACCGTCCCAGCCCTGGGCCACCTGCGTGCTGAGCGACGTCTATCACAACATCGGTCCGGAGGTGAAGCGGGGCACGGTCAAGTGGCTGCGCCTCAGCGAGGCGCTGCCTTGGCCCCTGGATGCCCGTCACGGTTCCTACAAGTGGCCCTGGGGCTCGGCGTGGGAACCCAATGCGGGCCAGACCAGTTGGAATCCGGTGCGGGTCATCGGGCTGGTGCCCGTGGAGGAGGATGGCTCGGCCCATTTCCAGGTGCCGCCGGTGCAGGCCGGTTCGGTTTATTTTCAGGCGCTGGACGAGCACTTCATGGAGATCCGCCGGATGCGCTCCAACGTCTCGTTCCAGCCGGGCGAGGTGCGTAGCTGCTATGGCTGTCATGAAAGCCAGAACAATGTGACGGCTACCGGGACTGCGTTAGCGGCAACCAAGCCGGCGGTGCGTCCTGTGCCGCCCTCATGGGGGGCGGACCGCGCCATGGGCTATGAGTGGATGATCCAGCCGATCCTGGATCGGCATTGCGTATCCTGCCATGGGGAGACGAAACCCAAGGCCAAGCTGGACTTGTCGGCCCGGAAGGTGCCGACCAAAGAACGGGAGATGAACCAGTCCTATCTCTCCCTCATGGGCAGCAATATCGATGGCAGCGGGCATGGCAATGGCCGGGATTCGTTTGTCTGGATCAGTAACCGGTTCTCCGACGGTTCGGTCAGCAAGGCCTATGAGTTCGGGTCCACCCGCAGCAAGCTGGCGCAGGTGCTGCTGAAGGGCCATCACAAGGTGAAGCTGGATGCGGACGAGTGGCTGCGCCTGATGACCTGGATCGACGCCAACGCGCCGTACCACGATCGCTTTATCGACAAGCGCCCCGCGGATGGCGGAGAGCCCCGTCGTGACGCCGAATTCCTCTGGCCTGCCCCCTTCGCCACCACCCAGGAGGTTGACTGGGTGCGGCTGGATGGGAGCAAGTAGGACAGCGTTACGCAGCAGGGGCGCGAGCTTGCGAGCGTACCCTGTCTGCGCGAGTTGGCAGGTTCTTTCCTGTGTCTGCGTCCGCGCGTGGTGACAGGGCGCACCTGGCCCGCGCTTCCCCAATCGTCAACCGTTCTCGTCGCCGTTCTCGTCAACCGACTTTTCGCTTTCCGGTGTACGAGAGCGGCGACGAGAGCGGATAACGAGTCTTCCGTGTCTTCCATTTCGCTTTCCTCTCGCGTGTCATCAGTTTTGATGACAAGACATAAACCCGGGGTTCGTCTATAAGTTTCTTCATTGATGGGCGGTGAAAAGGCTAAGTGCCTTGCGAATCGAATCAATCGAGTTTTGGTAGGGAAATTTCTCATAATCGTAATCATAATCGTAATCGTAATCTCCTCTGGCCTGCTTGGCAGGGGGCTGAAGAAAGAGGATTACGATTATGATTACGATTATGATTATGATGAAA
>CAILKC010000374.1 GCA_903834675.1 uncultured Victivallales bacterium
CCTGTTTACCCAGCCCGCTGGGCTGGGCTAAGGGATGGCCGCACCTACGGCGCTGAAATCGAGCACCAAGGCCCAAAGGGGCGCCGACGCCGCGGCGCCCTCCAACGCCCCTCGTCCGCCGCGACGGCCGAGGGGCGGAATGGGAAGCGCCTGGTGTCCTACGAGGTTGCTGCAAGTCTCATACAAGCAGGATCCCCGGCAGGTGCCGGACCTGACCGCCAGAGAACTCCGGTGCCCCGGCAGGGGATTCTGCACTTCGTCATGGGCCTTTGGTCATTCGACCTTCTGCGGTTCTCATACCAGCAAACCCCTACGGAGCTGACTTGCGCCCGCCGGGCGCTTGGCGCTTGGCAGCCCGTGGTAAGCGTGTACGGTAAGGGCTGAGAAGCTGTGCCGAAATTCAGTCCTCCGCAAAGCGGGATTACGGCGGAAGCCTCCCGCAGGCGGGAAGCAGGACCGCCGACTCCAGGCGGTGGTGGGCCGGGGTGGTTTCTTCACAGGTTCTGAGCGGTAAGGGAGTAGGCATCTGTCAATGTGCCGCGAGATGGGCGTTGTCTCCTCGGCTTCCCCACTTCGACGTTTGGCGTTGGACGTTCGATGTTCCGATGGTACTTCAGCAAGTGCCAACTCCCTACGCGGCTGGCAGGCCCTGGCCGGAGCCGCGGGAAAACAGCCTCGGCTTGAGGAGGTGGATTGTCCATGCGCAGGATGACAGGACGCGAGCGTTTGGATGCCATTTTTGGCGGCCGGGTTCCGGATCGGCCAGCGGTTAAGCTCTGGGGGTGCGACAACGCTCGTCGCCCGCGGCATGCCGACTATGAGCCGATTCGCGACTTGGGTCTGCGCACGACCGATCTGGTCTTTTCGGCGCAGTCGCCGTTCTCGCTGTACGCCGGTCGGCGGGCGGGAGAGTTTACCCAGAGCAGTCAGCGCCCTGCCGACTCCCCCGAGTGGGCTGAGCAGGTGACCGTGCTTCATACTCCCCTCGGTGACCTCGAAGAGGTTTTCCTGGCCAGCACCTGCAATCGTCCTGGCTACCACAAGACCCATTACCTGAAGGAACCGGCCGACATCCGCAAGCTTCTGTCGCTGCCCTATGAGCCTTTCGCGTTCTCGCTCGATAACTGGCAGCGTCGGCAGGCAGACGTGGGCAGCAATGGCATTGCCATGTTCGGCCTGGACCATGCCATGTACGGC
Source organism: uncultured Victivallales bacterium (assembly GCA_903834675.1). Next base: position 1,198 of record CAILKC010000374.1, read on the forward strand.
CTGCAGCGCCTGATCGGTTCGGAGAATTTCGCCCTCTGGAGCTGGGAGTCGGGCGACCTGATGCTTGAGGCGATAACGGTTTTTGCCGGGCGCATCCGGGTCCATGTGCAGGCGGCGCTGGCGGCAGGCGTCCGTGGTGTGTTCGGCTGGGTCGGCCCCGAACTGTGCATTCCGCCGCTGATGTCACCCGCCCACTTCGACCGCTACGTGGCCGCCTTGGACAAGCCCTTGATCGACCTCATCCACAACGCCGGCAGCCGCGTCTGGGTACACTGCCACGGCCGCATGAACCCCGTTCTTGAACGCTTCGCCGACCTGGGCGTGGATGTCCTGAACCCCATCGAACCGCCCCCGATGGGCGATATGACGTTGGCTCAGGCCTTTGCCAGGGTTGGCAACCGCATGGGGCTTGAAGGGAATATCGAGACGCACGACATCATGATGGGCACGCCGGAGATTCTGCGGCCCAAGATTGTGGCGGCCTTGGAGGCGGGGCGCGGACGCCGCTTCGTGCTCTGTCCCTGCTCTGGCTATGATGAGAACGTTGAGCCCAAACCCCACGAAATCCGCAACTGGCGCTTCTACCTCGAGGAGAGCTTGAGGCTGGCCGAGAGCATGCGCGGCTGAAGCGATCCCGCCAGGCCGGAGCGGGTCGTCCCGGCCCGACGGGTGTGTCTCACTTCGCGGCGGCAGGGGCCTTCGTCGGCTCGGCGGCCGGGGCCTTGGTGGCATCAGCCGGGGGCGGCGTCTTCTCCAGCGTTACGCCTTGGTCTTCCAGTATCTTAATGTACTTAGCGGGCTCCTTCGTGACGTTTTTGATGCAGCCGCCGCAGCACACATAGATGCGCTTCCCTTCGGCGTCGACAAAGAGGCTCTTATTGACTGCCCCGCCCATCACCGGACAGGTCGTCTGAGCCTTGACTTGCGTCGTTGCGGCAGGGGTCGCATTCTTGGCCGGGGTGGGTGCCTGAGCCAGGCAGGCGCCGGCCGCTAAGACCGCGGCGGCGAGGGTGGTGATCACGATTCTCGGCGTCTTCATCTGGGGTCTCCTGATGCCGTTCCCGGCGGGCGTAATGCCCGGCCATGTCGGGGTGACGGTCCCGGGCTTGGACCCGCGGCAACGGCGGAAGTTCGACGGCGGCTGCGGTCAGGGGGCTGGCGGTACGCCGACCAGGGCGAGGTGCTACCCAGAGACCGACGAGGCCAGCGCCAAGGTCGGCGAGGTCCAGCCTCAGACGTCCATTTCTTCACGGCTTCTCAGCGGCTGCCCCGGAACAGCTCGTAGAAGCGATCCTCGTACTCCTCGAACAGGCCATAACCCCGCAATTTCTCGCCGAGAGTCTTAGCTTTGTCGCGGCTACCGTGGGCGGCGCGGAAGTCCGATTCGATCTCGATGCGCACCGCATTGGGGACATTGTGGCTGCTGGCCTGCAACAGGCCTCGGCTGGCCATGTCCCGCGTGTTTTGGGGCAGCGAGCGGCGGACGACGTCGTGGATGAAATGCAGCAGGGAGACCTCCCAGTGGTCGTCCACGCCGACAATCACGCCACAGATGTCGTGATCGTTGGTCTTGGCATCCTTGGCCACCTGGTCGGCCACGTCGGCGAGATTGCCCTGCACCACCTCTTCGCTGTATTCCTCCTTGCGGAACTGCAGGCCGTACTCGATGATGCGCAGACCCTCGGTGTTGCGCAGTGCCCCCTCGATATACTGCCGGGCCTCCGGCCCGAAGTTGACCAAGGCCTGGTTGACGAAGTAGCGAGGCATGATAACGCGTGGGCGCTGGGCGGTGACCTGGCCCTGTCGGAGGCGCAACTGGCCCACGGCATCCAGCACCTCGGTCAGCATGTAATAACGTACGCTCGTCTCGCCGAAGGTCTCCAGCACCTTCGGCGGCGAGTAGACGATCCGCGTGCTCTTCGCGGCGTACCACAAGTCCTCGTAACTGGCCATGGTGGGCATCACGTCCGGAGGGGCGACCCATAGCGCCAGCTACGCCCGAATGGCGAAGCTGACCTGGCATGCGCCCCACAGCGCTGGAATATACCCGCGCCGTGAGGGCTTACGAACAGCCCTGGGGCGGTGCTCACGGCGCCACAATCTCGAGCTTCAGCGCGGCCGCCAGGGCGCGGATACGGGCCTGGACTTTACGGATGTTCTCGGGTCCGGTACGCAGGAGGTGCTTGCGGGCATCGTTCTGCGCCTGCAGCGCCGGGTCGGCATAGGAGTACATCTGGCCGGTAGAAACGACCTGCACCGGTCCCGTCGGCACCGGCACCGCCAGGATTTCCGCAGCGGCACGGGCCAGTACCTCGCGAAAGCGGCGGTCCCCGTAACCGAGCTTACGGTAGGCCAGGTCGAGGGCGGGTTCCAGGCGCTGGTAAGCCCCCGCTACCTGGGCTGCGTCGCCGGCGCAGAAGACGCCTACCACGCGATCGTAGCGGCCGTAGGAAACCGGGTCAATGACCCAGCCGGTCGCCGTCTGCTTGGCCCGGAACGGCTGCGTCGGCACCAGGAAGGGTAACTGGCGGCGCGGGCTGCCGCCCAGTGAGATGCAATCAACCGCCGCCACTGCCCGGACGATGGCGTCAGGGTACTTGGCCCATTCGGCGGCCTCGGGAAAGGCCGCAAATATCCCCGCGGCCAACTCCTGTAGCAGCCGCGCGGCGGAGTCCAGGTCCGTTACCGGCGCCCCGGCAGCGGTCGGGGGAAGCACGGCTGCGCTATGCACCGGCTTGGGCAGCGCGCCGCGTCCGCCGTCCCCTGCAGCGCCCCCACCAAAGGGGTCCGCCGGGTCGGTCGGCAGCGTCATGGCGCTGGGCGTCGGCGCCCCCTTTCCGGAGTCCTCAGGGTTCCCCGAGAACCAGACGCGGTAGGCCGTGAACAGGGTCCCCAGGATAATCGGTGGCGCCGCGTAGAAAAGGACGGTACGACTGAATATCATGCCCAGCATCTCCTGGGGGCGGAAGCCCCCGCACAGGCGATCTTTGGATCATCAGCAACCACTTCATACCATCGTACAGCGAAGGCTGGCACGCAACCGCATGCGTCAGTTGCGCACGTACGGATCTGTGTGGGGACCTGGGCGGCAACGCCCGGGTCTACCCGGCCAAGACCCGCGGCGGTTCGCCCCCCACGGTCCGCTAGCGAACGTAACCGAGGCATTACGGCTGGGTGGGATACGGCGGCAACCTCTCGCAGGCGGGAGGCAGGACCGTCGGCTCCAAGGGACTGCGTCTCGGCGTTCTGCCGGGCTGGCCTGTCGGCACGTGCTTACGGCGGGGGCTGGGTCAGCATGGCCTTCATCTGGGCGAAGAAGTCGGCGGTCTCGGCGGCGGTGGCGGGGGAGAGGAGTTCTTTGGGGGTACCGAAGCGGGCGAGGGCCTCGGGGATGTCATCGAGGAAGGCCGACGGGCGCTGGCGGACGGGCCGGGCCTGGCGCAGGCGGATTTCGGCATAGGTCAGGATGAGCGCCGCCCGGGCGCGGGTGATGGCGACATAGAATAGCCGCCGTTCTTCCTCTTCGGTTCGCTCTTCGATGGCGCGCAGGTGTGGGAAGAGGCCACGTTCCAGGCCGACCACCACGACGACGGGGAATTCCAGTCCTTTGCTGGCATGGACGGTGCTCAGGGTCACGCCGCCGGTGCCGGCCTCTTCGCGGTCCTCGCGGTCGTTGGCGTCCTGGAGGGCGAGGGATTCCAGGAAGCCGTGCAGGGAGGCATTGCGGGTTCGCGCCGTGTACTCGTGCAGGGCTTGGAGGAACTCGAGCACATTGTCGCGGCGTTTGATGGCGTCTTCGCGGGGTTTGTACATGCGGCCGAGGCCGTCCAGGTAGCCCACCTCGCGCAGGAAGGTCTCGGCGTTGGCGGGGAGGGGGCCCGCATGGAGCAGGGGCCGGTGTTTCTCGAAGCAGGCGAGGAAGGCGCGCAGGCTAGCGGCGACAGCGGCGGGCATGGCACTGAGGGTCGCCTCGCTGGCGAGCAGGTTATAGAGGGGCTTATGGGTCAGTTTCGCCGCGTCTTTGAGGCGGTTGATGGAGGCGCTGCCGACGCCTCTGGGGGGGACGTTGAGCACCCGGAGGAGATTCAGGTCGTCGCGGGGGTTGTCGAGCACATGCAGCAGGCTCAGCGCGTCCAGGATTTCCTTGCGTTCGTAGAAGCTGCTGGTGCCGACCAGAAGACGGGGGATGTGGCGGGCGCGCAGGGCTTCTTCAAGCAAGCGTGACTGGTGGTTGGAGCGGAAGAGGACAGCGAAGTCGGTCCAGGGGCGTTTTTCGCGGAGTTGTCGTTCGCTGAGGATATCGACCACGAAGCGGGCTTCGTCGCGTTCATCGGCGGTGCGCACGACCAGGATGGGTTCGCCGCTGCCCTGCTGGGACCAGAGCTGTTTGGGGTGGCGGCGCGAGTTGCGGGCGATGACGGCGTTGGCGGCTTGCAGGATGGTGCCGGTGGAGCGGTAATTCTGTTCGAGGCGGACGACGGCGGCGCCAGGGAAGTGGCGTTCGAATTCGAGGATGTTGCCCAGATCGGCGCCGCGCCAGCCATAGATGGACTGGTCATCATCGCCGACCACGCAGAGATGGCAGCGAGGGCGGGCCAGGGTTGCCATGAGCTGGAACTGCACCGTGTTGGTATCCTGGTACTCATCGATCAGCAGGTAGCGATAGCGCTCCCGGTGTTCGGCCAGAACGTCGGGGTGTTCCTGCCAGAGTCGGTGGGTGAGCATGAGCAGGTCATCGAAGTCGAGCAAGTCCATGTCTTGCAGGCGTAGCTGGTAGTGCTCGTAGGCCAGGGCCACATCGGCGGCGCGTGGCCAGTCGGTGTCGCGCACAGCGGCGGGGGTGCGGAGGGAGGACTTCGCCTTGCTGATCAGGTCGAGCCAGGCGCCGGGGTCGCAGCCCTCCCCGGTGAGCCCGAGTTCGGCCATGACGTTGCGCAGCAGCCCGGTCTGGTAGGCGTCGGAGGCGATGGAGAAGCGGCTGCCGTAGCCCAGGCGCGGGATGTGCTGGCGCAGGAGGCTGCAGCAGAAGGAGTGGAAGGTGCTGACCGTCAGTCGTTCGGCGCGCTCATCCCGGACCAGCTCGCGGACTCGCTCCTTCATCTCGCGGGCCGCCCGGTTGGTAAAGGTCACGGCCAGGACGTGGTCGGGGGCAACGCCTTGGGAGAGCAGGTAAGCGATGCGGCAGACGATGACGCGGGTCTTACCCGTGCCGGCGCCGGCCAGGACCAGCAGGGGGCCGGTGGTGGTGGTGACCGCCCGCAGTTGGGCGGGGTTAAGGCCGGACAGATCGATGGAGGAAGAAGGGCTCAAGACGGTGGGTCTGCTTTCTGTAGTATGGGGGGTGTGGGAGTGTCGGTGGGCGTGACCGCGGGCTTTGGCGGGAACGTTTCCCCGGCACTCTACCATGGAGCGGCCCTGGCGTCAACGGCGATGATGGAAAGGGTTTGGCGCGGGCTTGATCTAGCGCGGTCATGATGTAAGGTAACGGATTCGGCTGCGAAGAGGCCGTGGCAAGCGGGTTGGTAGCTCAGTCGGCAGAGCAACGGCCTTTTAAGCCGTGGGGCCCGGGTTCGAGTCCCGGCCAACCCACCAGTCGCGCTAGTCAGGCGCGGTCTGAGTTGCGCGGGTTCAGAAGTGAGCGGTCTGGGGTGTCGGCCAGCGCCTGCGACTGTGCCTGACAGGTAATGCGTGATGATGCGCTTGAGGGTGGTGACATGAGCAGAATCTGCGACGTTTGCGGCAAGGGCAAGCATGTGGGCGGGTCGATTACCCGTCGTGGTATGGCCAAGAAGAAGGGCGGTATTGGTCAGCACGTTGTGAAGAACGTGAAGCGGACCTTTCTCGCGAACCTTCAGAGTGTTCGGGTTCAGACCACCACCGGGGTACACACGATCAAGGCGTGTACGCGGTGCATTCGTGCCCGCCGGATTGTCAAGGCCTGAGGTCGGCACGCGGTCGGCGCGGGGCGTCAGCGTGGGGGCGGGACAGCCGTAGTGCGGCAGTTCCCGCCTTTGTGTGTTTCTGGCGGTGATTTGGGGGCGGGGCGTCACCAGGTTAGGAACAGGCGGCAGACAGTTGCGGTTAAGGCTATGGCAACGCGACATCCCCTGACGGAATTAGCGGTAGGGCAGGTCCGGTTGGCGCCGTCGATCCTGGCGGCGGATTTCTGTCGTTTAGGCGAGGATATCCGGCGGGTTGAGGCGGCGGGGGCGGAGGTATTGCACGTCGACGTCATGGATGGGCACTTTGTGCCTAACCTTTCGGTCGGCCCGCCGGTGGTCAGCAGCATTCGGTCGGCGACGGTTCTGCCTCTGGATGTACACCTGATGCTCACCGATCCGGGGCGTTACCTTGAGGCGTTTCTGAAGGCTGGGGCCGATCACATCACTCTACACGTGGAGAGCAACGGTGATCTGCTGGCCATGATCGAGCAGGTGCATGCGGCGGGGGCCTCGGTGGGCGTGACCTTGCGCCCGGGGACCTCGGCGCAATCGGTGCAGAAGTACGTGGAGCGGGTGGACCTGATCTTGGTGATGACGGTGGAACCCGGCTTCGGCGGGCAGTCATTCATGATGAATCAGGTGGGGAAGATGCGGCAGATCCGGGAGATGATTGACCGTTGCGGTCGGCCGGTGCATTTGGAGGTTGACGGGGGCATCAACCGGGAGACGGCGCGGGTGGCCCGGGAGGCCGGCTGCGAGATGTTGGTGGCGGGCAACAGCGTGTTTCGCGCGGCGGAGGGGGCGGCGCTGGCGCTGGCGGCGTTGCGGGCCTGAGGGCGGTCGCGGTCGGTGCCGTGACGGGGCCGTGACGGGGCCGGGTTGCGGGGGTTTGGACCGGTGCTCCGGCCACCGTCGGCATGGACGCCGGTCCCAGGCCCGGAGGCCGGAACGGCCGATCTTGAAACCGCCCTGTACGGCGGCCGGTGGGTCTTGCCAATCGGGCGGCTCCCTGTATGTTAGTGAGTCTTTTTGTGCGTACAGACAGGACTGAAAGGTGCCACGCATGTTCATCTCACGGTTCAACCGTTTCTTCGAGCGTCACAGTCGGC
>CAILKC010000375.1 GCA_903834675.1 uncultured Victivallales bacterium
CCGTCGAAGGTGGTGATCCAGCGGCCGGGGGTCTGCCAGAGCGAGCCCTCTTCCATCGCGCGGAACTGCCCTCGACGGATCTGCGAGCCCACCACGACCACCGACTTGGCGTCAGGGAAGAGGCTGAGGGGGTGCTCGTTGGGCGGCAGCCCGACAAAACTGCTCAGCGGTGGCACGCCCACGAGGTCGTACCCCGCGTGCTTCCTGAACTCAGCGAACGACAGCATGTCCGCAGCCTCTCCTTTCCGTCGGCAAGGATCCACGCCAGGTTCCGTCCAGCGCGGGCGCCGCGCCCGTTCACGGGACCAACTGGAGCAGCCCTGCCGTATCCACCTGCCAGACCTCGGCGCCAGTCAGGGTCCAGACCATCCAGGAATCGTCGGCGACCCGGCGGATGTTCAGGTTGAACGGCAACTCCTTCAGGGTGGCCGGATCGATCCCGGCGGCATCCATGGGTATGCGCCATTCGCCGACCCAGCGGTCGGGGGCGACCGTGGCCGCGAACTGCACCGCTGCGCCGAGCTGTTGCGCCTGCTCCGCGGTCGCCCCGGCCGCGCTCACACTCTCGAACTTGCCGTTGGGAAAGCCGCGCAGATTGAAGATGGGATTGCCATAGCATAGGCTCTTGGCGTGGGAGGGACTGCGGAAGGCCAGTTCGATGGCATCAACCTGGCCCCAGGCGCCCTCGGCCTTCAGCGGTTGGGTCGGGTCCAGCGGATTGACGACCAGCAGGTACAAGGCGGTGCCATCCCAGGCGGCCCAGGCCTGGGAGACCTGCTTGGAGGGCGTGCCGCACGCCGCACTGGCACAGCGCAAGGCGGTGCTGGGGTCTTGCACCCAGTCCTCGGCTTTGCCGTCGATGCTGAGGCTGCCCGGCGCCACCCGGCGAGCGGGGTGTTTGGGCACCGCGCCGCGCGTGATCCGTGTGGGCGCCTGGTCCGGGAGCGGTGCGTGTTGCACTGGCCAGGTGACCCGAAACTCATCCTGGCGCAGGCCGATCTTGTCCACCGGAAGCGCCTGGAAACCGAGCGCCCATACCGGCGACTCCGGCCTGAGGCGGAAATCCTGTTTGGCCGCATCCACAAAGAGCGGATCGCCCTCGGTGAAGTTTCCCTCCAGGATCAGCAGCGGGCGCGCCTCGGCACTGACTTCGTCCCAGCGTCCGCCGACGCTGAGGTTGTGGGCGATACGGTTCCGCTTGGGCTTCTCCGGTTCATCATCGAGCATCCCCACCAGTTGCGGGTAACGCTCCTTCCAGGGCGATTCCTTGTACGGCATTTGCTTCAGGTTTTCCGGTTGGATCGTGGTGGCGCCGTAGTTGTATTTGCCCATGCCTCGCGCGTCGACGTGCAAGGCGGGTTTGCAGTCGACGAAGATGTTGTTTTCGACCACGTTCTCGCGTCCGCCGCCGATGAAGGCGGCGCGAGTGACCTTGTAGAAGATGTTGCCGATCATGCTGTGGCCGCTGAGGATGTCGTCGAGGTAGATACCGACGCAGCCCTGGCCGCGGAAGCCGTTGATGTGGTGCAGGTAGTTGTAGCGGAAGACGGTGCCTTGGAACGACCAGTTACGGCCGCCGTAGATGGCGCCGGCGTCGTTGGACTCGTAGCAGACGCTGTGGATCTCGTTATACTCGACTACGTGGTCGTTGCCGCTGAAGCCGATGGCTTCGTGCGGGGCGTCGTGGATCAGGTTATGCGCCACCCGGTTGCCGACGCCGTTGCACTGCACGCCGGGCTGATACATGCGGCACCAGCGGCTGTAGTGGTAGATGTGATTGTTCTCAGCGTAGAGCCCGGCCGGTGTGAGCGTCCTACGGTCGCCGCCGTCGAGGGTGACGCCGCCCAGGCCGGTGTCGGTGATGTCGCAGCCGAGCACGCCGTTCTGCGTGCCGCCGCCGATCGTGACCGCCCAGCCGCCGGTGTTGCGGAGCACGCACCCGGCGACGCGATTGCCCGTACCGCCGCGGATCGAGACCGCGGTGCCGCGACAGGCCTCCAGGATGAAGCCGCGGACGGTGATCTGCGCGGCATCCTTCATCACGATCAGCGTATCAAGCACTGAAACCGTCGGACGCTGGGCGGGCGAGGCTGGCGCTGAGCCGTCTCCCGCCGGTGGCCAGAAGTAGAGCAGTCCCGCCGCACGGTCCAGGTACCACTCGCCCGGGCTATCGAGCTCGCACAGCAGGTTGAAGCCGTAGAACCAGCGATCTTTACGGTAGCCGAAAGTGTGATACGGCGGTTTGACCGCCAGGACGTGCTTGTCCGGCTCGATGCTGGCGATCGGGTGGCGCTGGTCGGACCAGTCGTGGTACCAGTAGCCGTGGACCCAGCCGTCGGGCTCCTGCAGCCAGCGCGCCGGGCGGTCGCCCTCGTAGACGATCCGCCCTTCCTTGCACATGTCCTGCCCGCGGTCGTTCTTGGTCACCGGCCCGGCCACGTCGGCAATGCGGATAAAGCCGTCGTTGGGCCAGCGCGCCAGGGTCATGGGCCGGTCGCCACAGAACAGCTCCAGCCCCGGCCCACCGCGGCTCGTGTTCCAGTCCTGCTTGCCGTAGTCCATCACCCCCAGCGCCTTGAGGTCGGCCTGGAGCACATGCGCTCGCGCCGCCTCGTCCAGCCGAGCGAGGACGGCGGGGTCGGTGACCGGGACCAGGTTGGTGACCGCGCGCCCGCCGCTCAGTCGCACCTCGGCCCCAGGCGCGGCGCGGTAGGTGATCGGGCTGTCGGCAGTACCCGCGTCGGCGGCCGTGAGTTCAAAGGGCTGGACCAGCTGGTAGGTGCCCGCTGCCACCTCTACCGTGACCCCGCCGGAGGGTAGTTTGCCGGCCGCCTTGAGTCGGCGAATCTCGTCGCGGGCGCGCTCCAGGGTCCGAAACGGCCCGGCGGTCGGGTCGGGCGGGGCGCGCTGGGCGCGGGCGCCGGAGCAGGCGTCGTCCCCGTCCGTCGCCACAAAGAGCGTGGCAGGGACGGCGGCGACCGCGGACGTAAGGATACACGCGGCGGAGCACACCCAGGCAGAGGTTGTCATGCGGACTACTCCCCAATCGGCTACTTCATCTGCGGCAGGATGATGCCGCGCAGGATGACCTTCTGGCAGAGGAGGAACACCAACAGCACCGGCACCGAGGTGATGGCGTAGGCGGCCATGACGACATAGGGCTGAGTGGCGAAGGTGCTCGAGAACTGATAGGTCCAGACCGACACCGTCCACATACGCTGGTCCTGACAGACGATCAGGGCCCACTCCCAGCCGGCGTAGGCGCTGATGAAGGCGTTGAGCATGCTTACGGCGAGGATGGGCTTGACCAGCGGTAGCGAGACCAGGTAGAACACCTGTATTTCGGAGGCGCCGTCGATGGTGGCCGCCTCAAACAGCTCCTGGGGCAGCGAGTCGAAGAAGCCCTTGAGCAGAAAGATGGTCATGCCGTTGGCGGCGCCCGGCAGCACGAGGGCCGCAAAGGTGTTGAGCAGATTCAGGTCACGCAACAGCAGAAAGCCCGGGATGGCGGAGACGGCGGCTGGGAAGGCCATGGTGGTGAGGCAAAAGACGATGATTTTCTCGGTCGGGCGCAGCCGGAACCGGCTCAGGGCGTAGGCGCAGAGTGGGTTGACGGTCAGGGTGATAGTGATGGCGAGCGCCACGAGGATAAGGGTGTTGCGCACCGCCGGGCCGCGGAGGAACAGGTGATCGAATACCGCCCCGTAATTGCCCAGGGCGTCCTGCAGGGTAATGGACCACTCGCGGTCCGCAAAGGTCGTGAGAAGCGCCTGGCGGTAGGGAATGTGCAGTTGCTCGATGCCGGCCAACTGCAGTCCGTAGGCGGCGTTGACGCCAGCGCGGTCGACGTGTTTGCGCAGGGCGAACTTCTGGAAGGCCAACTCGGGCAGGGTGTCACGGATCTGCCAGTCCTGGACCGGGACCGCGGTGCGCAGAAAATCGAACCAGACGCCGCTGAACTTCTCGTCGGGCACCGTCGAAGTGAGCGGCAGATCATCCCAGGTCTGGACCGGGCGCTCAAGCACGCGCCCGGCATAAGCGGGAGTGCGAAAGCGGTCGACCAGGAAGGCGCGGAACGCCGCCGTGCGCTCTGCCGTCACCGGAAACGCGACGTGGCGTAGCGCGAAGCTGTTCAGGAGGTACGCCTGCCACAATGTGCGCAGCGGCGCCGGGGCGTCTGCCGGGACCGGAAAGGGCAGGGCGCTGACCTCGCCTAGCGCCTTGCCTTCGTCACCGGCGGCGCGCACGTAGCTCTCCCAGGTGAAACGCAGGGCCGCCGGCCGCAGCAAGTTGGCTGGGGCGCCGACGAAGCAGGACGAGTAACGGTTCTGCCGGTAGGCCTGCCGGAAGGCGAGCAGATCCTGGTAGCGCGCGTCTTCCAGCGGGGTGAACGAAGGCAGGTCGAAGGCTTCGCCGCTCCACTCGCTGGCCGCGATCTTCATGAAGTCGTCGACGGAGAGTTCCCAGGCGGCATTGAAGCGATCCAGGGTCCGGTAGCGGTCCTTGAGGAAGAGGCCGATGTACTGGATGTTGTAGGAGACCGTGGTTTCGCGGAGGTCCCAGCCGTCGATAAACTCCGTGTAGTCGCGGGCCGCGGCCCGGAGGTCGGCCCGGCGCGCGGGGTCCGCCAGCTCGCGGAGTTGCTTCCGGGCCCAGGCATCGCTCTGCGCGCGCTCATCGCCGATGGCGGCCCAAATCTGCCAGTCCTCGGGACAGTCGGGGAAGAAGCTCTTCATCTGCTGGACCGAGTTGCGGGGCTGCGGCGGGAAGACCAGCGCCAGCAGCCGCATCAGGCGGTCCTCGCGCGACATTAAGAAGCGCGGCAGCAGGCTGCGGCGCTCGTAGTCGAAGGGATTGCTCACCGAGCCGGTCAGCATCACCAGGAAGGGGCAGACCATGGCCACTGCGCCCAGGGTGAGCAGCACGTAAATGCCCACGATGAGGAAGCGTCCCCTGGCTGACTTGTAGTCTGTCGGGCCAATGATGGGCATCCGGCTATACTCCCTTCGCCTGCCGGAAGTCCACCCGGCGCAGGATCTGCAACTGCAGGTAGGTGAAGCCCATCAGCATGCTGCCGAGGATCCAGGCGTACGCCGAGGCCAAACTGAAACGCAGGTTGACGTAGGCCTCCTGCCAGATGGCCAAGCTCATGACCATCGTTTCCTTGCCTGGGCCGCCGAAGGTGAGCAGGAAGATGTGGCCCATGGTCTGGAACGTGCCGATGAAGGCCCCCACAAAGTTGATCAGCACCAGCGGCGCGATGGTCGGTAGGGTGATGTGTCTGACCTTGCCGAAGACGCCCAGGCCGTCGACGCTGGCGGCTTCGTAGAGGTCCTCGGGCACCGACTTCAGCGCGGCCAGGTAGATGAGACTGCTGATGCCAGCGCCGGCCCAGATGCCGGGGATGATGACGCAGGCCATCACCGTCGACGGATTGCCCAGCCAGTCGATGGGCTGAAACCCGAAGCGACCGAGCAGCCACAGCAGGAGCCGGTTGATGGTGCCGGAGGCGGTGCCGACGTACATGTCCTTCCACATCAGGGTGACCACCAGTCCACTGGTCATCTGCGGCAGGAAGAAGAGCGTGCGGAAGAGGACCTTCAGCCGTGGCACCTCGGCCAGCAGCAGGGCGAGGAAGATCGGCGTGAAGAAGGCCAGAAATAGGTTCCAGAGTACGAAGCGGAAGGTCGTGAAGATGTAATGGAAGAAGTTCGGGTCGGTGCCGATGGCGATGAAGTTGGTGAGCCCGACCAGGGCCGTCTTGCCCGCAATGCGGTAGTCCTGGAAGGCCATGACCAGACCGCGGCCCAGCGGGTAGTAGCCCCAGAGCGTGATCGAGACCAGGGCGGGGGCCATCATGATCCAGGGTAGCCAGCCCTTGTAGACGCCGGCCAGGCTCGGCTTGCGCCGGAGCTGGCTGCGGATGATCAATACCACCATCACCGCCATGAACGCGGCCATCGCGCCGACGATCAGGCGCGCCTTGGGCCGCAGCGCCTCGATCTGCTCGGGGGGGCGTTCGTACATGATCCCGGTGTTGGCATCCCGCTCCAGTTGCTGGAGTGCGGCCTTGTAGTCAAAATCCTTGCCGCTCGGCCGCAGCACCAGGTCGATCGCCTCCCGCTGGTAGTACTCGCGAAACTGCAGCCAGCGCCCCGTGAAGGGCTCCACAATCTCGAGGAATTTGCCGGCTTCGATATCGGCCCACAACTGCCGATTCTCGGGCGGCATCTGGCGGATGTAGTCGTCCAGTTCGAGTCGGCGCAGGTCCCGCGGATTCATGAACTTGGCCTGACCGGCGGCGACCTTCTGACGGATGACCTCTTCCTTGCCTTCGGGACTGGTGATCAGCGTCATGAGTTGCCAGACCCGGTCACGGTAGGCCTTGCGCGCCTCCGGCGTGGCGCCGCCGCGGTCGAGCACGTCCTTGCCGATCATGAAGAAGCAATTCGAGTGCTGCAGCACGGAGCGCTGGTCCGTGGTCATGGCGGGGAAGGGCATCATGCCGACGTCTTCCGGCTCGACCCCGGAGCTGGCAAACTCGGTCATGTCACCGGACCAGAGCGGGTACATGGCCAGGTCGCGCCCCATCCGTCGGATGACCCGGTTGATCTCTTCGACGTTACACAACCGCAGGGAGCCTTCGACGACGTCCTCGGGCTTGAACGCGAGGGTCCGGCCCTGGTACGCGACCGCGCCGCGGGTGACGTCGGCAGGGGTCAGAGTGACCGGTTCGCCGGTCTCGGGATCGCGAATCCAGGGCTCCCAGCGCAACCGGTGATAGAAGCCGACCGCGGCCGTGCATTCCGGGCTGGCCACGTTGCAGCGCCAGGTGGGCGTGACGTTCTGCAGGTCTTCGTGCGTGTCCGGCGCGATGAACTCGGTATCCTGTTCGTTGAACTGGTAGACCTTCCCGGTTGTGGGGCTCTTGCGGTACTGCACGTTGATGCTGGAGCCGGTGGTGGCCACCCAGGGGGCAAACGACCAACTCGCCGAGATGAACTCGACCTGGAAAACCTTGGTCTCAGGGTTGTAGAGCTTGCGGCACCAGCGCAGGTACTCGTCCCAGGTCTGCGGCGGCTGCATGGGGTCGAGTCCGGCCTTGCGCAGCAGCCGTTTGCTGTAGAGGATGCCGACGTAGGTGCCCTCGCTGAAGGGCAGGGAGTAGGGCTTGCCATCCACGGTGCAGACCAGGCGGAAGATCGGCTTGATCTTCATCCAGCCGTCCCACTTAGCCTCGTCGGCGTCGATCTGGCCGTTCTTGTCCGGGGTGCCCGCCGCGGTGAGCTTGGGCCGACCGTCGGCCAGCACCCCATCCTCGCCGATCCACTCCGTCAGCGGCACGGCTAAGTTCTGCGAGACCGCCTGCCGGATGTCCATCTCGAAGATGTCGGGGCCGCGGTTGCCGGCCATGGACATGCCCAGGCTCGCCGTCCAGGCGCCGCCCGGCATGCGCAGGCTCTCCCACTGCTTGAGATGGACATTGGGGTTCGCCGCGAAGAACTCACGGATCGTCTTGGGCTGACGGCCCTGCGCGTTGTAGCGCGAGGTGATCGAGATGTTGTACTCGACCGCCTGAGCCAGGGTGGCAGGCGCGGCCAGCACCAACAGGAAGGGGAGCAGGATCAGGGTCGGAAGCCGCCGCAGGTTCGCCGCCGCCGATCTCAGATGAGCACTGTTCCTGAGCATGTCATCCTTGCACGAGTTACCCCGCCGCGGCGGCTGTTGCGAGAAGCAGTCCGTACCGGCAGACAGTGTAGACCCTGGAGCTCAAGAATCAACACCGGACTCAGTAGCGGCCGTAGGTGCGCGCCGTCTCGATCATCGCCTCGAGGTTGGCATCGGGGGTGTCGCGGCCGCATTGGTCGCCGGTGGAGAGGATGAAGCCGCCACCGGCGCCGGCATCGTCAATGGCCTGTCGAGAGGCGCGGACGACATCCTGCGGCGTCCCGCGCAGCATCACGTCCGTGGTGTGCAGGTTCCCCATCAGGCTGAGCTTGGCGCCGAACTCCCGCTTGAGGCGGCCCAGGTCGCAGTCGCCCATAGGAGGGACTTCCAGGGGGTTGATGTTGTCCAGGTCCGTTTCTTCGGCGCTGATCTTGACCAGATCGTACTCGGGGCCGCAGCAGTGGATCTGGCTGGGCATGCCGGCCTTGCGGCAGACCGCGGTGATGTCCTTCAGGGTCGCCAAGGCGAGTTCACGGAAGATGGGCGGCGGGTTGCTGAGCATGAATCCCGAGACGCCCACCAGGAGGAAGTCCATCTCCAGCTTGACCAGTGCCTCGGTGCGGCGCACGATGGTCTGGCGCGCCTTTTCGCAGCGTTCGACCACCGCTTGGTGGTTATCGTAGTATTCGTACATCGACTCCGGAGCCAGCCCCAGGCCCGGCAACCAGACGCCGCCCCCGACGATGCCGGCTTCACCCATCAACTCGCGGGCTTTGGTGAGAGCGCTGGTGCCTGGGAAACTCGTGCGCGGCACGACGTCTTCCCACTGGTCTGGGTCAGCCCCCGTCAAACCGACCTTGGCTAAGGCGACACCCCCGGTGGGCGGATTGTCCGGGTAGTACACGTTGCAGGTCTTGGACCACTGCAACCGACCGTTGATCTCGGCGTGCGTGCGGGTGATGATGAACTCTGGCGTGCGGGCCACGATGGCCTGCTGCCAGGCAGGACGGGCGGCGGCGTCTGCCGCCTCGTAGTCGAGAGTCACCGGTACGGAAGGCAACCAGCCGTCGAAGCCGAAGTGCTTGGCGCAGTGGATGTAGGCCTGCCACAAGGGCGGGTCCTGCCACAGATAGATGTCCCAGAACGGCTTGCCCGTCAGCCGGCAGGGAATCATGTTCGAGGTGTCAGGGGCGACCGGCACACAGTCTGGCTGACCGTTCTTCATGGCGATCAGCAGGCGTTCACGAGAGGTCATCAGCGGCTCCCTGGTGCAGGTCTAACTTCGGGCACGGCAACGCCACGAGGGCCACGGTCATCCCAGGCGGCGACTTCCCGGGCGCTACGGATTCTCAGCCCGGCGCCTGGTCGAGCCCGTAGCCGTGCCGTATTCATGAGCCCCCAATCTACTGGTTTTAACCCCCTGTTGCAACGCCTCTATGCCAGTCAACCAATGTCACATAAACGTTCCACTTTCTGAGTTGCGGCACGTCTATGTACCAACGCCAGGAGCTTCACTCCCTCCTGGTGAAGGTCTGATACGATGGGTTCTAAGACATTTATGCGGAATAGGTAACATGTCTATTGCGGATTGAGTATAGGCGCTTGGCACGGCGCCTGCTATACATCCTGACAGTCGGGCCACTGCGGGGTGAACCGCAGTCCGTCAAACCGTCAGGAATCGAGCCAAGGAGACACACGGCGATGTTCAAAAACGCGAAAGAGATCCTGGAGTTTGTGAAGAAGGAGGGAGTGCAGGCCGTGGATCTGCGCTTCATGGACTTCCCCGGTATCTGGCAGCACTTCACCATTCCCACCCATGAACTGGACGAGTCGGTGTTTGAAGCCGGTCTGGGCTTCGACGGCAGCTCCATCCGCGGCTGGAAGGCGATCAACGAATCCGACATGCTGGTGAAGCCGGTGGCCGAGACAGCCTTCGTCGATCCATTCTTCGTGCATAAGACCCTGGTCATGGTGTGCAACATCTGCGATCCCATCACCGGCGAGGACTACACTCGCGACCCGCGCAACATCGCCCGCAAGGCCGAGGCTTACCTGGCCGGCACCGGTATCGGCGACACGGCGTACTTCGGGCCGGAAGCGGAGTTCTTCATCTTTGACGACGTGCGCTTCGATCAGAACCAGCACAGCGGCTACTACTTCATCGACTCATCGGAAGGCGACTGGAACAGCGGTCGCAAGGAGAACCTCGACGCCAGTGGCCTGTCGCACAATGACGGCTGCAAGATTCGCTACAAGGAAGGCTACTTCCCGGTACCGCCGGCGGACAGCCAGCAGGATATGCGCAGCGAG
>CAILKC010000376.1 GCA_903834675.1 uncultured Victivallales bacterium
CTCTCCAGAAGAATGGAGCGGCCGCGGCTCGCGGCCAGCACCCGAGGCCAGGCGCCTCTCCAGAAGAATGGAGCGGCCGCGGCTCGCGGCCAGCGCCTGAGGCCAGGCGCCTCTCCAGGGGAATGGAGCGGCCGCGGCTCGCGGCCAGCGCCTGAGGCCAGGCGCCTCATCCTTCACAGATTCGCCACACTTTCCTCACACCGTGTTCACGGTTTCTGGCTGGCACGTCGCCGCCTTGGCCACTAGCCTTGCAGGGAGACGCGAGTTCATGGGCCTCGGCGGTCGCCGCCCGGTCATGGCTGCGCGGATGCAGCAGGAAAACCACCATGCGTTCGAGGCCACCGCCGTTCACGCTCATCGAGTTGCTTGTGGTCATTACCATCATCGCCATCCTCGCCGCGCTGCTGCTGCCGGCGTTGAGCAAGGCGCGGGAGAAGGCACGCCAGGCGACCTGTACATCCAACCTCAGGCAGATCGGGATCGCCTTGTTCATGTACCGCTCGGACAGCAATGATACCAACTGCACCTACCGCGTGTGCGCCACCCCTGACCCGCAGCCCACGTCCTTCTACCCGCCGGACCTGTGGTGGGCGCCCTACGATCCCTCCGTGCAGCCCGACGCGGTTCCTGGCGCGAACTGGCGACAGGGGCTGCTGAACCCGTATCTGAACAACGTGGATATCTTCAAGTGCCCTACGGAGACCCAGTGGCAGTGCGGCTATGCCATGTCCTACATCAACGGTTCCCCAACCGGCCGCTGGACGCCGGGCGTGGGTGTCCTGGGTAACCACGACGCCTTCGTCACGAGCCCCTCCGAGCGCATAACCGTGTGGGACCATCGCCGGACTCCCGGCTGCGCCGACACCACCAACTACACCGCGAACCCCAGGCCGCCCTTCACGCCCTTCTCGGGCATCACGGCGTCGGAAACGCACTATCCCCCCCGTCACCAAGGCGGCTGCAACTTCCTCTACTACGACGGTCATGTGGCGTGGCAGCGACCGGAGGGCCTGAGAGTCCGCAACTTTCGCGAAACGGGCTCGACTCCGGCCGTGCCCGCCTACCCCGGCGAGTGAGCCGCGGGCGGCAGCGGTAAGGTCGGCGGTACGGACTACGGTATGGGCGCCAGTTGCAGGATCGAGAAGCCGTATAGTTTCTGAGCACGTGCGCAAGAAGGACGGACCATGGGTACTCTGAACGAGGCTGCGGCGGCGCTGACGACGTCTGCCGGTATACTCCTTGCCGTTTTCACCATGCTCTGCCCCGGCGCCTCCGTCACCGCCGCGGACAGCGTCGCCGACAAGACGCCTGCCACCCCGCTGCGTGGCGCTCGGATCACGGTGTTCGCCGGAGCGGCCAGCCAGCCCGCCACCAGCGAGGCGGCGAAGCTTTTCACGGAGCAGACCGGCATCAAAGTCGAATGCAGCTTCGGCGGCTCGGGGGCGGTGCTCAACCAGATTCGCGTCGAGCACTACGGCGACCTGTACATCCCCGGCTCGGATGACTACATGGACAAGGCCGAGAAGGAAGGACTGGTCGACCTCGGAACCCGCCGGACCCTTTGTCGGCTCCAACCCGTGATCTGCGTGCCCAAGGGCAACCCCAAGCAGATCAAAGGGTTGCAGGATCTAACCCGGCCGGGCCTGCGGCTCGCCATCGGGGACCCCAAGTCGGTCTGCCTGGGCAGCATCGCCAAGGCGGCATTGGAGAAGGCCGGAATCTACGCTGAGGTCAGTAAGCAGATCGTTACCTTCGCTTCGGACTGCCAGCAGGTCGCCAGCCTGATCCGC